>JAUILM010000178.1 GCA_030432855.1 Bacteroidia bacterium | reverse complement strand
ACTCTTTCTCATTTCTTGCAAAAGGTAGCTTCATTCGAAACGGACAAACACTATGATGCCTTTGTCAATCGAGTACTTCCTGACGGTCAGTTGGAGCAACTTAGTGCGTTCAATATAGTTCGTTCGTTGTATCGTGATCCGAATACAGATATTTTTGAATTGTCTTTTGATGGGGTATTGGAGGTTGTGCATTTAAACATAAAGGCCTCCGCAGCCAGCCGGAATTATAACAATATCAGTAGCCTGGGTCATAGTGCTGAACGCGATATGATTCAACAAGAAAAGCGAAATGCCGTGCATAGTAATCGCTATGAGCGCTCTTACCTCTTTTCTTCCACCGGCAAGATTCGATTTGACAGATCAGGCCGACTGCTGAACTCTTCCGACGTGAAAGAGTATGGATACTGGGCTCAATTGGGACTGGCGGATGCAATGCCTGCTATTATATTTGATGATAATGGATCCCAGGAGCAGGTGAATCTCTTGCAATTATTTGAAGGTTTGATCGTCAATGAACGGGAACAGAAGGCAGTGAGCATCCGATATTTAACGGAACATTGGAGAGATGCTTTTATCCCTCCCATTCTGGAGTTAAAGCGACTCAGCAATGATACCTGGTTACTGAAGGAATTAAATGCCCTATTGGAAGAGAAAATTGAGGTAAATTTTGGTGCAGATTATGGTGCATGGATGGAGTGGTTGTGGAAGAATGAGCACATATATGAACCTTTTTATACCGACTTTAAAGGTAAACTCTACAAGTACATTGACCCAAAGTTTGAGAAGTATTTTATGGGCAGGAATGCATCTGCCACCGTGAGAGTTGATGAGATATTATGGGGTGGAGTACAGCAGGATGGAATTCCTCCACTGCGCTACCCCAAGATGATTTCCGGTCAGAAGGCGGAGTATCTGGGTAAGGATAACATAGTATTCGGTATGGTAATTAAAGGCGTTGCTCGAGCCTATCCAAAACGGATACTGGCCTGGCATGAGTTCTTTGTTGATGACTTTGAGGACATAAAAATCGCTGGAGTCTATTGTACATTGTGTGGGACTGTGGTGGCATATGATATGGAGGTAGATGGCATTGTGCATGATTTAGGTACCAGTGGTTTTCTATATCGTAGCAATAAACTCATGTATGATAAGGCCACTCAATCCCTTTGGAATACCCTGGAAGGTGTTCCGGTGCTGGGTCCTCTCTCGGGTCAGGATATTCGACTGCAGAGCTATCCAGTCGTGACGACTACCTGGGAATCCTGGCTTGAAGAACATCCGGAGACTACCGTCCTTTCGCTTGAAACCGGACATCAGCGCAATTATGATGAAGGGAAAGCCTATCAGGATTATTTTGCGACGGATGACCTCATGTTTCCGGTGCCTAAAACAGATAGTCGTCTAAACAATAAGGATGAGGTACTGGTCATAAGAAGCCCTGGATACCTGGCCGATCCCCTGGCCATAAGCATTAAATATCTGGAACGCAAGCGAGTCTATGAGGATACCATCGCTGGATTGAATTTGGTAGTACTCACCTCGAGAAATGGAGCTTCCAGAGTATACGAAAGAAAGCAATTTAAGTTTGACAGTTATCGGCAGGGGGTACTGTTGGATGATTCAGGACATCAGTGGCAGATAAACGAGGACTTCATCAAAAGTCCCGGTGGTGATCGTCTCAGGCGGCTTCCCGCACATAATAGTTTTTGGTTTGCCTGGTATAACATGCACCCGGAGACCCGATTGGTGAAGTAGCATTTATAAAGGGTAACGTTCTTCAGGGCTAAAAGCACTAATTAACAAAGTATTGACAAAAGATCGATTGAACGGTAATGTTTTGAAATAGATCTCTATTAAGAGATAAATGAATTTCAAAAAACATCAATCATGTATGCATCCAGTGACAGTGCTATGCTCTTCAGAATAAGACGCAGACCAGACCATCTCCGCATAAGTAATCGCGAGATGGATGTCTTACGACTGATAGGTCGGGAAATGACCTCAAATTGATTACCGACTCCATTGATAACCAGTTATAATTAGTATAGATTTATATTGGCGTATGAAATATAGAGTTTTAATAGGGCCAAGTTAGGAGTATAACTTCTAACGTTTATATGAAGATCGTTAACGCCAGTTAACCTTTGAGAGTCTCTAAAGGGACTCCTACTTTATAATTTATAAGGGATCTCTGAAAATGTGATACCACATGGGGTTCAGGTGCCATCTTTAATGTGTTTCTCGCAGCAGGATCAATCAGAACTTGTTCCTCCTGCTTTTACACTTAGTTTTTCCGTCATTGGCACTCTCCTTATCCAAGGAATCGCGAACCTGGAGCCACTATATCACCGTGAGTATGACGGTCCAGAGCTCTCACTATCCCGGCTGATAAGAATCATAAACTCATGTTCAGACTGATCACACCTACTTTCTCCGGGATCAAGAAACTGGTCAGAAATGAAATGACCACCCCTTCAATCCTTCGTCAAATGGTGTAAATTAGATTCTCGCTATTTTGATAGGTAGCTGGAGATTGTTACCTTGATTTCTCAGCTATAACTTCTTTTAAGAACCATGCACTCAATACTTCAACCATGCTAAGAACCTTTTTGATTCTCTTGCTTGTTCTCATCGGCGCTTCTGATAATTCTACTCTAATTGCACAGTGTTCGGATGTCTACTTCTACCGGATGAACACACTCCTTGGAAGTGAAAGTCCGGTGTTGTTACTGCAGGATGGCGAGCGAATTGCCTACGTTAGATCTGGTGATCGATTCAAGGCAACCGTATGCGCTCCTGGCGAGTATGAATTTCTGGTCAAGAATGATATTGATGCTTTGTTGCATAAAAAGGTTACAATTGACATAGAGAGAGGAGGAGAATACTACCTACGGATCTCAAGCACACTAGAGGTACCTGGAATTGCGATCAGGTCTACTTCAGAGGGGAAAAAGGACCTAAGTCGATCCGCGAAATTTAGCGGTGCTCAGAAACAAGTTAGAGTCAAAGAAAGATCGGTAGTTGCTACGACTGGAGGCACTACTGCGACCTATGGAACGAGTGAATCTCCAGGCTTCCAAAAGGCTCAGATAGTGGGCAACTTCAAATTCGAAGTTGTCAACATCACAAAGGCCGAAGGAATGCTGGCATTGGACTATAAAATCACAAACCTGTCAAACAATGACAGATTGTTAGTAACTACTGGACAAGACATATATATGTACGATGACATCGGCGAGCTGATCAATGCAAGCGAAGTATGTCTAATGGCATCATGCCGAAATAACATTTATGCTATTAAGTCAGTTGATCCTCAGACAGCAGAAGGGAAATGTCGCCATTGTAATTCTTCATCCCAAATTAGTGCTACAATACCCTATGGCATTCCCGTAAATGCAAGGGTTGTTTTCAGAAGAATCAAGAATGAGGCTACCAAGTTTGTCAGGGGTTCTATGGTTTTTAGATCAGGTAGTATCACGGATCATCAGGATTATTTTGACTTCTCACTCACATATCATGATCTAGAGTTTCCTTCCGTTGATGATGGCAGCAACCCAAATAGACGAAATGTTGGTTTACAGTCCTACGAGCTTCAAAATGTGATTCAGAGCAATGGTTCGACCCGTCTGCGATACTCAATCTATAACCAGTCCGAAAGCTCGTATGAATTGAAAGTTAGATCTGGGATAGCATATGATGACCTAGGAAATCCATATGATGTGGAAGCGGTCTCATTTGGATCAGGGGATGGTCCACATGCATTACACACACACAGGCCTCCTGATAAATCCATAAGTGCTGGAGACAAGCTAGATTTTGACCTGATAATCAAAGGTATAAACCCCAATTCATCCCAGATTAGAAGGGTAAGTGTACAATTCGACGAATACCAATTGACTTGGGAACATATCTCAATACTCAAGGAGGATTCTGGAGGTACGAAGAGTGATTCCCAGACCTTTCCCCAGAGAGAAAACCTCTCTGGGGGATCATCCAACTATGTTGATTACTCGGATTTTACGACTAGGGTTAGGAACAACGAAGATGTAGTAGGTGTCAAAGTAATTTTAGAGAACATCTATTTTGCAACAGCAAGTGATAAATTGCTAGATAGTTCTTTTCCTCATCTTGACGAACTGCACGAACTGCTGAGCAATAATTCCACTCTCAATGTTGAGATATCAGGGCATACTGATAACGTTGGGGATGACATCTCGAATGTTGTCCTCTCCCAGAAGAGAGCGGATGCAGTAAAGTACTACCTCCTTGGCAAATCCATTTCACCATCCCGAATAAGCAGTATAGGAAAGGGGGAACAAGAGTTCATACGGAGTAATGACACGGAAGAGGGACGAAGAGAAAATCGGCGGGTAGAGATAAGGGTTCTAGATAATGACGAATGATAGCAATACTTTGCACTTTACTTTGCCTTACCCGTCTACTGATTAATCCTTGAGAGTCTGAACAATTGACGCTGTTCCATTCTAACAAACTGATTTGTCTGATGCTTGACTTCATTTGGCTACTGCTCGGCATTAGTTTCTGTAGGTGTTGTCTAATGTCAATAGGACTAATGTCAATCACTACGATCTACTTGAAAGGTCAAAGAACTCATGATGCCTGGGAAGAAGTGTCCTCTGTTCCCATTACCGACGACTATTACCAACCTGAAGCCCCTTTCAGAGATGTCACTGTCACTCATGATGGAGATCTATGGGCGATTACGAATCAGTACGTATACAAGAGCAGTGGCATAAGCAAAAAAGTTCTACTGTATTCTCCAGATGGAGGAAGTTCTTGGCAGGACATGACAGAGTCAGTAAGGCAGTTGTCTTTGGAGGGTGGTCTGATTGAAGGACAATTGAGTGACACCATCATTCAAATTGAAAACCCTGTAGCTTCCTTCGACAAGATTTTTAGTCACAAAGAAAAACTATTCATAAGAGTTGACACGAGGCGCAGTGGTAAGTTTATCATTGAGTCATCTGACAATGGTAGGACGTGGAAGATCTTAACTGATTTGGTAGATGAAGATCTTTACATCAAATGTGGCAAGGTATACTTCACATGGGGTGGTAATGGTTATCGCAACAATACCCTTAGATCCGATAGATACATGACTAGGACTTCCCAGTGGGATGAAGTTGCCAAAACTTGGATTACAACTGAGGAATCTCAAGATACAATTGTAAAGGAGGGCACAGATGGCCTGATTTACTATGAAAGAGGAGCAGGTAATACTCTAAACGAAAAGTATCGGACATACAGCAAATTTGGTAGCCTCGATATATTTGTTTCTAGTAATCAGGGAAGCTCATGGAAGGAATTTCCTTACTCACTCTCGTCACAGTATGATGAAAACAGAACGCTAAGGTATTACAACGCGTGTCACGAAAATGATATAAATAGTGTTGATATAAAGCTAAACCCAGGAGCCTATGATATATTCGATCAGAGCATTTGGGAAAAGGTCGAAGAATTTGCTGATTTATCTTATCCTCTAGGAGATAAAATAGACACATCAGGTAGGCTCTATGTAGCTAGTAAAGGTAAAATTGTTAGAACTCGCCTTAGCATTTCGTGCGGCTGTGGTGCTGGTTCCTCGGCTCAAGAAGATCTAACTACATACGGTACGACTATAATCACACACGGCATCTCCTTGGGCCCTCGTGATCCGATTTATCTCCAATGGACCGAAAAGATGGCGATTGAGATAGTTCGCAAGGCAGGACGTGGAAAAATCTATCGGTACGATCCAGAATCTGGTGATCTGAGGTTATTTGCAGATATATCGAATGGTAAGCCTATTGGAGATCGGGAGGACATTGTGGTATTTGATTGGTCTCAAGAAAGTCTATTGGATGGGAAAGGAATAACAGCTGCGGCTGCCGAAGCACTATACCTGTCACTTGCCTTGCAAAACAAAGGTAAAATTGGCTTAGAAAACATGCATTTTATCGGTCACGGCAGAGGCTGTGCAGTCAATTCTCTTGTTGTTGAAAAATTTGTCCAGCGTTATCCAGAAAATAAATTTTCGATTGACCAAGTGACCAATCTTGGGCCTATTGGTCTCAAGGGAGATCAGGTGACCCATTCAAAACTTGAACGGGAACAGTTTCCCAATACGTTGAATAGCGTAATCCCGTGGAATCATTCTCCAAATGGTCGCAGTCTAGGAATATTTTATGACTCATATTGGCAAACAAATGGAAAACAATTCTCCCAAGAGACAAGTCGTGTTTTTGTTAATGCAGTCTTAGATATGTTGATCGCATCTCTGAACGATATCATGATTGGGACTGTATCCGATGCCGACCTTCCGAGTCTTATACTCCTAAAGGACAAGTTGATTAAAACACAGCTCCGAGTGGATGATGCCACGAGCGAGAGCGACCTATTTGATATCCTAAACGGGTTAAGTGATTTGGTTGAACTTGTTCCAGTGCGACACGCGAAAGCATTTGCATATGCATTGAAGATTTCAGCTCACGCTGCCCTGTTTTTTGAGAAATACTATAATTCGAATTTTGATTCACCTGAAATACCTGGAACAAGCAGTTTCGAATGGAAATCATACAGGAGTAAACCAGTCCTTCATAATGCGCTGCAAGACACCAATTTCATAAGTATACCCGATGCCTACATTAAATCAATTCAGGAATCACGGACTGGTTATCGTTCGGTAGATTCGAAAGATTTGAGGGGAGGCTATTGTCTGTCCCGACTAAATGGTGGTCGAAACCAAAGAAAGCCTGATCTGTCTGGAAGGAGGATAAGAGCAGACTACGAGCTTTTTCACAACGGTTCTTTTGACATGGTTCATAGAGCGATGGCTATTACACCCGAAAGTGTGCCCTATTGGCAACACCATGGTGGTAGTTGGACTGCAAATTCTGACAATTACATGGCGGATGAAGGACCATTCTGGGGCTTATCAGCCCGTGGAGGAGACTTACGCATTAGACATGATAGATTCAACCTTTCACGTCTGGCTAGAAGCATTTCCTTATCGTACAGACTGTCGGGGCAACAAAGTAGTGGTCCTCCTGTAGAGTTAGAAGCGGTTATTTCTGTCGCAACCACAGGTGAATCAAAGAATCATCGAGTTAAATTTGAGTTATCAAGAGGCGGTACACAACAAATTAGCATTCCCTTACCAATTTCATATCGTGGCAAAGTTGTCACGATCGAAATTGGAGTGAATGGTTTAAAAGAAAAATCAATTATTGAAATTGATGACATCAAGATCTCATTTAATTAGAATAGAAAATGCGGATGTACGATCCGAAATCAAACTAGCAGTTTCTTTTGGGGAAGGCTACACCATCTACTAAACGAATAAATCATGTGTTGGTAAGCAAAGGCAAGGGTATTAAGTTTGGGTATAATGCTGAAGTAGTGATTTCTAAGATGACTGTACTCTAGTTTGAATCATGTTTATTAATAAGTCAATTTAGAAGTTGAATAATTCCTCATTAATAAAGAATGGTCCACTTTGCAGGGCTTCCAAATACTCCGCCTTTTTCGAGCCGCATTTATTTCTAACAGATTCATTGTATGATCCTAGAAGCATTGGATGCTGTGTAGAGCTGTATTTCCGGCCCTTATTAAAATAGACAATTTTGCCGTCGTTGAGTATTTCATTATACAAGGAGCACATTTGATGATAGATGATGAAATCCAGATCTTTTTTCGACTCCACTCCCATAGTATAGTTGTATTCCGATAAGTACTGCCAGGTGGCATAACGACGATCAGTAATAAAGGTCAGATCAATCTCGTCAAGGACTTGGCAAGTCTGTGATGATAGAATGTCAATGCACTCCTCCTCGGTAAAAGTCCTGTCAATCCACTTGGACTTTGTTTCATGTGCCCGTAAGGACATAGCATTCATGTGACTGGATAAGCCTTTTATACTGTCAAAGGGGTGGTCAGGAACCTTATACGAGTGGTCTAGGTTATCGAGAAGCATAGCATTCTCATCTGAGAAAAAGGCATAGGCAAGCTTAGCCTCTATATAATCTTCTTCCCTTCTGATAGTTACCCATTCTTCATAATATGGACATATTTCACTAAGCCTTTTGCGGAAGATTCTCTTCTCTCTATTTGTTTTCGCAATACCGAGGTCCTTTGCGAAAACATCGAAAATTTGAGTCTCTAGCTCGTTAAACTGAATTTTATACTGGTAGGAGGGGTTGGTAAGCTGAGATTCACTGTATGGTTTTTTCGGTTTGCGGGAAATAACTTGACACACAGCATCTGCAAAGAACTTTGCTTTCTCGCCTTCCTCTAGTATGGCAATAGCAAATTTTGCTCGATCGATGAATTCCCTTGCAATCGAAACATCCATGGTATCCGACACCTTACCTTGAATGAGTCTTAAGGGATTTACTTGAATAAGAGTCATCAAGGTATTGTACTTAGGGCAATTGGCTAGCAAAAATTTGTGAGCTTTAACTTCATCACTAGATGAGAGACGCATATCACTAGGCCTAACCAGGAAAAACCTCTCGAATGTGTTCTCCAAGTATGGCCTATGTACCAGCTTATAGAAGTCTCTTGTTTCATTCTGAGACAATCCTAGTACATACTCACGCTCCGATCTACTATTTTGATAATATTCAATGTAATCGAAATCGAAAAAGTCAAGATATTCGCAGATGAAGGTTAATCTTTTGTTTTCCCGTTGCATGCCCACGGATTGCATGATTTCCTGCTGTGCAGCTTGTGACCATTCGATCATTCGCGTTCGCTCATCTGGACTATCGAAGCGACCGATCTCTTGTGCAATCACATCTGCATTCTCAAGAGACAATTCGGCAAAAGCTAGGTCTGATACATCCACATCAGCCGGCGGCAAGATGGTCTGTCCATCATATATATCACCCAGGTATACATCTTCGCTTCCGCAAGACAAAAGCGCAGACATAGCAATAAGTTTAAGGAATCTCGCCAAAATAAAGTAGAAGTTTTGGTTTGTAAAGATAGTGGATTATAAGTACTCCAGTGTATATGAAAAATTAAGCTACAGAAAAATTTTAATTCTACACATTCTACACGACTTCTTATTGACGTCGGAAAAGAAGAATAAGTTCAGAACACTCCCGAGGTGTGTTATAGGGATTAACTCATGCCACGATCTAGGAACAAGCCATGTCACGCTATTGCGGTAGGAAACTACTTCATTGTTGGCTACCATTCTGCCAATATAATTGTACAATTCAAAATTCGGTGCAAAAAATACGGCCGGATTGGTGCGAAAGGCATTCGAGTATGGATT
>JAUILM010000177.1 GCA_030432855.1 Bacteroidia bacterium | reverse complement strand
ACATAAATCAGGATGGATTACTTTCCTCAAATTTCAAACGTTACAACTTAAGACTGAATTCAGAAATCAGGCTTAAAGAAAATCTGAAGTTTAATGTGAATTTGTCGGTCATAAATGACCGGGAAAAAGAACCTCCGCAGTCATGGCATTGGTTGGCCCGATATCCGCACAATTTATCGGGTAAGAATGAAGATGGTAGCTGGGGTATCGGCTGGGATGGCAATAATGGTTGGGCTACTCAGGTAGATGGTGGTACTGCAACCAGGTCTGACAATGACGTCCTAAGCAACATCAGTATGACCTGGCAACCCATACCAAAGCTCAACGTAGTTATGCAAGTTGCACCTAAGAGGACTTACATGCGTGATAAGTCATTCCGAAAGCAGGTGGATCTGTTTTATCCGGATGGAGTCATTGTTAACCCCTCAGCTTACAAAGGACAACTGACGGAACAATATGGTACTGTTTCGACCAATAACTATAAAGCCCTTCTAGAGTATGATATGTCATTTGGAAAACACGGCCTAAAAGTTCTGGGTGGTTGGGAAGCGATTGATTTTAAAAACGAATGGATCCGAGGATTTCGGGATCAATATCCTCTCGAAAATTATGAAGTATTAAATGCGGGCTCAACGGCCAATCAAACGGCCACCGGTTCGGGATACGAATGGTCACTCATGTCATTCTTTGGACGTATTAATTACAACCTGAATGAAAAATACTTACTGGAATTTAATGTAAGACGTGACGGTTCATCACGATTTGCCGAAGATTATAAATATGGAATATTTCCCTCGGTGTCCGCCGGTTGGAGAGTCATGGAGGAAGATTTTATGGCAGGTGTAGAGTGGTTGGATGAATTAAAACTAAGAGCGTCGTGGGGGACATTAGGCAATCAAAATATTGGTAACTACCCATTTGTATCTGCGGTCAACCTGGGTCAGAATTATGTTTTTGGGACAGATGTTCCTGCATTGGGGGGAGCATTAATTAATGGTTCAAATCCGGCTATTTCCTGGGAAACAACAGAAATGTTTAATGTCGGAATTGATGCATTTATCGGGAAGTTGGATCTGACCATTGATTACTATATTAAAAATACATCCGATATACTCCTGGAATTGCCTATACCAACGATTGCGGGTTTGACTGCACCCTATCAGAATGCAGGAAGAGTACGTAATATTGGTCTCGATCTAAGACTTAATTATCGAGGTTCTATCGGAGACCTAAACTACCAGATCGGGGGCGTATTCTCGGACGTGAAAAATGAGATTTTGGATTTAGTTGAGTCTGGTCCATATATTGACGGCCGATTTATTCAAATGGAGGGATATCCCATCAGCTCTATTTTTGGACTGGAGTCCCTGGGGTATTTTCAAAATGAAGGGGAAGTGGATGCTCATGCTTCTCAGTTTGGTCCGGTGAAGCCCGGAGATATCAAATATCGTGATCAAAATGGCGACGGTAGTATCAATGCAGAGGACCGTGTAGTCATTGGAAATCAGATACCCAGATTTACGTACGGATTTAATCTTTCAGCTCAATATCGAGGTTTCGATTTCGCCGCCTTCTTACAGGGAGTTGGGAAAGTAGATGGTTATCTCGATGGTTTTGGTGCGTGGGCTTTTTACCTGGGAGGTACGGCACAGGAATGGCACAAAGACCACTGGTCACCAGAAAATCCCAATGCGGGATATCCCCGACTGACATTCAATTATCCAAATAATGAGCAGGTTTCATCAGAGTGGATTCGAAGTGCCTCTTACTTGAGATTGAAAAATTTACAATTAGGATACACTATCCCTTCACATGTCTCAGAAAAATTATCGCTAAACAGAGCAAGGCTGTATCTGAGCGGTCAGAATCTGCTGACATTTGACAACTTCTATGACAGCTTTGACCCGGAAGCACCCGTGGGTGAGGGAAATTTCTATCCCATGGTTAAAGTAATCACTTTTGGTATTGAAGCAAATTTGAAATAAGAGAGACATGAAAAATAAATTATACTTCATCATTCCCCTTTTAGTGCTCTTTTTTAGCAGTTGTGAAGATGACTATTTGGAAAAATACCCTTTAGATAGTCCATCAGATGCCACTTTTTGGAGCACTCAATCCGAACTTGAACTGGCGATTAATGCAATTTATACAAGTCTGTATTTTACAGACCGTACAGCTACGCATGTGCCCTTCCAATTCTTATTTGATTTTACTACGGATATTGCATGGGATAGAAATCTTAGCGTCTGGCGACTTATTTCTCAGGGACAAATTACGCCCGCAGAGGAAAGTTTGATCTATGGGGCATGGAGTAATGCCTATGCCACCATAGGTCATTGCAATCGCCTGTTAGCTAATATGGATCGTGCTGTTGAAAATACCGATCCGGAAATCTTTAGACGTATAGCGGCCGAAGCCAGATTTTTCCGGGCCTACTGGTATCATATGCTCATCGAATTGTATGGCGATGTACCTTTTACAGATCAACCTTTGGATGTGTTTGATGCACAACTTCCCAGAGAAGATAAATACTTTATTTACCAATATATTCTTGACGAATTGACCGCCGTGTCTGAAATTTTACCGGAAGAATATGAAGAGCAAGACAGAGGACGTGTTACTAAAGCGGCAGCGCTTGCACTAAAAGCAAGGGTTGCACTATTTAATAGTGACTGGGCTATTGCTGAGGCTTCCGCGAAGGCAGTTATGGATATGGGAAGGTATGACCTATATCCAGACTATCAATCACTATTTACCTATGAAGGTGAAAATAACTCGGAAGAAATACTGACAATTCATTTTAGCAGAGCAAATCAACTCACGCATGAAACACCCGTACACACAAGAGGTCGACTTACGGGAGGTTTTGCTACAAAGATTCCAACACAGGCTTTATTAGATGCTTACGAATGTACAGATGGATTACGCATCGATCAAAGTCCATTATTCAATCCTGAGAAGCCTTTTGAAAATCGCGATCCCAGATTGCAGGCTACCTGTGTGCTACCGGGAAGTGTCTTTTTAGGATATCAATTTGAAACCCATCCGGATAGTCTGGAGGTGTGGGACTATAACTCCAATCCTCCCAGAAGGGTGACTAATTTGGAGGTGACGCACGCATACGCTACTTTCTCCGGATATCAATTTAGAAAGTATGTAGAAGCGGATGACCGGGAATTTCGTCGTCAGTCGGAATTGGATATCATGCTGATACGCTATGCTGAAGTACTTTTAATCTACGCCGAAGCCGTAGCAGAACAAGGTCAAATGACCGGTGATGCAATTGCCGCCATAAATGCTGTACGTGCCCGAGTAAATATGCCTCCGGTACAACCAACCTCACTGGATGAATTCAGAGCAGCCATCCGACACGAACGAAAAGTAGAATTTGCCTATGAAGGTCTGCGATTTTTTGACCTTAGAAGATGGAAAATTGCAGAGCATGTCATGCCAGGGGTCCTGCACGGAAGACCGCTCCAGGGATTTGAGGCTTCCTTTATTCCTGAATTTGACGAATATGGGTCACCACATTATGACTCATATGGTGATAAACTAAGGCAATTTGATACGCGATATTTTGATGTGTCCCGGGACTATTTATGGCCTGTACCACAAAAGGAACTCGATATTAATGATAACCTAACGCAAAATCCTGGATATTGATGTTGGGGAAAAAAATTATGACGGTAATTCGAGGCACTATCTTACTTTTTATTTGTGTCTTTTTTACAGAAATAGAAAGAGCGGGTGCTCAACAAATAATTGCGCCGGAAGAGGTCCTGGCTAAGCGTACTGATTTAAAGGATAATCCAGTAGTCCCTATTAAAAAGGTAGCATCGGGCCAGGTGATTCATCGATTTCATGATACCAGTCCTTTGAGTCCATCCGGTAGGTACCTGGCCTTATTCCGGGTTCCTTTTGAAGATCATTATCCCAAACCTGGAGAGGCCGGAGAAGTGGTAGTGGTTGACATTAAAACGGGTGAAGAAAAGACAATAGCGTATTCCTTTGGTTGGGAGATGCAGTTAGGCGCAAATGTGCAGTGGGGTAAGAATGACCGACAATTATACTTTAATGATGTCGATACCAGCAGCTGGACAGAGCATGTGGTTCAGTATGATGTGAAGAAGGATAAAGTGGTTCGAAAAATTGATGGAATGCTATTTATGAGTTCGATGGATGGATCTAAGTTTGTCGCTCACAATCTATTAAATTCTGTGCATGCCCAGTCGGGATATGGCGTGCTCCTGCCTGAACATCTCACGCAGTATAATCGGGGACCTGTAGATAATGACGGGATCTTCGTGACAGATGTGGCGACTAATGAAATCCAACGCATAGCTACAATCAAGGATATATACGAGAAATCAGTGCCTAGCATTAAAATTGATAATCCTCAGGATCACTCATACTATTGCTTTAAGGCCATGTGGAATCCTCAGGGCACTCGCATTATGACCTGCCTGCTGTGGAAAGATTTGATTCGTGGTGGTAAGCGCAAGGTGGCGGTTATTACCATGAAGCCTGATGGATCCGATATTAGGACAGCCATCACTGCCGATCAGTATGCAAAAGGGGGACATCATATGGCGTGGTTGCCGGATGGAGAACACATATCGATAAATCTCGAAGTAGATCCTGAGCAGGAAGGGTTAGAAATTGTCACTGTAAAGTATGATGGGTCTAATCTGAGGAAAGTTTTTTCACCCGGTAGTGGCCATCCAAGTTATCACCCCGGCGGATTGCCATATATCATTACAGATTCTTATTTTCATGAGACATCCGTGACTGATAATGATGGATTTATACCCGTAAGGTTTCTTAATACTGAGACCGGTGAAGAAACTATTATCGCTAAAGTATTTGTACCTGAAGTTACAGAAAGTGCTTTTCGGGTAGATGCGCATCCGGCCTGGGACCGATCGGGTAGGTATGTAATATTTAATGGCTATGGCGATGGAACACGCTGCGTCTATATGGCGGATATGAAATCACTTCTACAATCCCAATAAAAATAGTTTTAATGAAAAGAAGAGCTTTTTTAAATCTAGGAATACCCTTAACAGGTGCTGCCATAATGCCTGGTGTGATGCACAGGCAGCTCATGGATGAGATAAACTACCAGTTTAATAATAGTGAACAAATCACGGAGTACGATCTTGTCGTGTATGGTGCTGGACTACAGGGTTTTTATCTGGCCCTGGAGGCAAAAAAGAAAGGCAAAAATGTGCTGATCGTCGACAGGCATGCTTTTCCTGGTTTTGATCTTACTGCGAGTAAAAGGCTCTGGATTGAACACACAGGCTATGAAAAAGCAGATGCAGCCACTAAATCCATTTTTTTCCCGGATGGGGAAAGCGTCGAAATAAGTGCGGATATTGGAAAGGACGATGCCAAAAGCAGGTACGAGAGCGAACATATGCTCTTTGCAGGCTCTCTTCGAAAAACATTGTTGAAGTCCCTTCTTGAACATAAAGTGCATGTCCTGCTTATGACAGATCTGTGTGGGATATTTAGCAAGTCAAATAAAGTCACAGGTGCCTTACTTGCCGGGAAGCACGGTTTGCATCATGTGCCCTGTCAAAATGTAGTAGATTGTTCAGAACATGCCTCATTTACCCGACAATTGCTAGGGTATAATAATACAGTAAGAGAAGCCCGTTTTGTATTGGAACTCACTAATGTTAGTGAGCATAGTTTTTCATCAAAAATCAGTGTGCCTCAAACATTTGATCATGTGAATCGCATTTCCCTTCACCCGGGCAAGAAGCAAAAGGGTCAGGCTTTTCTGGAATTTTCATTTACCCCAACTTCGCAGGATCGAATTGAAATTGAAAATCAGGCACGGGATATTACCGCCATGGTAGGTAAGAATTTAAAGGACTTATCAGACGGATTTTCAGAAGCTGAAATATATCAGCTGGCAACAGAGACATCACTCGTACCTGCAAGCGGTGCTATACCACAATCTACGATCGGAGGCCACTTTACCTTGCCGGGAACATCTGATAAGCTATCATTTCAGGATGTTCTGGAAATGCAGAAGGCGGCAGGTAGATTTATGGAAAAAATACCTTCAGTCAGAAGTAACAGGAGATCTGCTCAAACACTGCATATTGTCGGTGCTAACATTGCTGCAAGTCAATGTCAGTTTTCTGAAGTAGTGGAACCCGGGCTGATCATACCTTTGGAAGCTTGTACTTTCCCCTCTGAGTTG
This sequence comes from Bacteroidia bacterium, assembly GCA_030432855.1. GTDB lineage: Bacteria > Bacteroidota > Bacteroidia > Chitinophagales > Saprospiraceae > JABDMH01. The sequence goes on along the minus strand of JAUILM010000177.1, from coordinate 3,108 downwards.
ATACCTGATGCGGAAGATAACCAGGTACTCGTGGCTGGTGGTGGTACATCCGGTGCTATGTCGGGCATTGGTGCAGCTGAAATGGGAGTGAAGACTATGGTTTGTGATTATTTCTATGATTTGGGGGGTACAAAGACCATGGGGGGTGTTATGGGATATTACCATGGAGTGAAGGATCAGAAATTCTTCCAAAAGCACGTGGAAGCTGCAGAAGGTTATGCGATAGAACATCAAATGACCAAAAAGATGGGCCGAGTCCTGTATCTACTCAAGGAGCTGGAGAAGCATGATGCACGATTTTATGGTGGCGCTATTATCTGTGGGGCAGTGGTAAATAATCACAACGTAGGTGGAGCTATTATATGTCATGATGGTAGGTTGAGTCGACTCCTGGGTGATATTACTATTGATGGAACGGGAGATGGTGACTTGGCTGCCTTTGCCGGAGCATCATTTGATCTTGGAGATGATCGATATGGACTTACGCAAAACTACAGTCAGTGGGATATTGCTAATACAGAAGGGATAGAACCCAGAAATCGCGATTACGATATAATCGATAACACGAAAATAAGTGAATTACAACGCGGATTATTCCTTTCGCATTATGAGGCTCATTTCTATGATTTTCATCCTATGTTGACCGTTCGGGAATCTCGTCGTATTCATGGGATGTATGAATTAAACTTAAATGATGCGGTCGAAGGAACATATTTTCATGATACAATAGCGTTTGCAAGCAGTGATTTTGATCCGCACAATGTGGGGACCACACCTATGTCGAGGTGTGGTTTCCTACTACCTCATTCCAATGTACTTAAGGTCGCGATTCCCTATCGATCCATTATTCCTAAGGGGTTGGATAGTCTACTGATGACGGGTAGAGGATTCTGTCAGACTTATGAGGCATTCCAGTTTACCAGAATGACGGCAGATCTCATTGTTCTGGGATATCTTACGGGGCAAATAGCAGCAGATATTATCTGGAAAGGTAGTAGTCCGAAAGACTATGATTTGAAACCTATTCAAAAAGACTGGATAAACCTTGGATACCTGCCTGCTTTTGAAGCAGAGAAGCCCCCTGCAACGACCGAATATTCGGAGGAAGAAGTATTGAGTCGCGTCACTGGCTTAATGATGGGTAAGCAAGAGTATTTATATGAATGTGTCCGCTTACCAAAAGAAAGCGCTCTTCCCATTCTTCAAAATAATTTTGAAAAAGAGGGAGGAAATAAGGGAGCCAAACTTCTTCATGCAAAGGCATTGGCCTGGTTTGGGGATCAGATGGGGGCAGATATTATCAAAGAAGATTTAGAAGCATTATTTCTGGAAGAAAGCAAGATGGGATATCCCGGAGGATATGTTGATGACTATGATTCGATCCGTGGCCGGGAGCTTAACGTCCTTGAAGGGCATTTTTGGAAAATAAATCAAAATATTGGATTGCTGGGCATGGCAAAGGATACATCAGTCCGAGATATAGTCAACAAAATATTGCTGGACACCACATCCGGTGGCGATTTGATCGAGCGTACCAATGCTTATTTTAATGGCAGAATTGATTTGCGATTTATTCCTTTTTACAATCGAATTTTTAATCTCTGTTTCTATATCGAACGAGTGCCCGATCCTGTTTTTGTGGCAGGGTTGGAGAAACTGCTGAAAGAGGATCGGATTGGTGACTTCATGACTACTGAATTTGACCAGGTGCGTTGGCGTGTTTATGGCAGTATTCTGGAGCTGGTTATAGCTTCTTCACTGGCACGATGTGGTTCGCGTAGAGGATACCAAATCCTGGGTGCCTATTTGAATGATATTCACTATATGTTGAAAAAGTATGCTTCCAATGAATTGCGAAATCTCACAGGTAAGAATTACAAATACAGCACAGACGATTGGAAAGAGTATATTACAGGATTGTCATTTCCACGGTCTACCGTGGGGCTAAGCTAGTGTTGAAATGTAATACGACGTGATGCAATGGAATATTGCCAGGTATTTGGTGTTGATCAGTATGATGATTTCTGGCCTCTATCAGACTCATAATAATATACCTGTTTATGCCAGCGACGAAGTAAAGCATCAGTCCCTTACCGTAAAAAATGACAGTTTTGCACATCATCTACCTGAGCCTTATCAGGATCTGGTCTTAAAACGCAACGAGACCGGTCAGTACATTTGGTATTTGTATTTACATACTCCGGTGTGTATGACTGGAGAATGCAAAGAGGTTGATGTAGGCCTGTTCTGGTATTTTGATGGAGAGTTTTTGGGCTACGAAGTATATGAAGAGGATCTTACCCGTACCGATCACTCCAAATTCTCCGATGCAGATTATCAGAGATTAACCCACGTACTATCTGATAAGTCATCAATACTAGGTGAATATGCATATGAAGATTTACTGGTAGTTCCTGCTGATTCATCTGTGGATGCTATCACGGGAGCAACTCGTGAGGATATTACTTCCGAGGCAGTTGAGGGGGCAGTGTATACCTGCTTCACATTATGGCATATTTGTCATGGTGCCATTAAAGTGCATGTTCAGAATCTAACTTCCGCATTGATCGCTAATTCTGAACTTGAGCTACCTGAAAGTATAGAAAAACGTGATGTTCGGTTTTTACTGGGAATGTTGGTAAATGGAAAAATTGGATATCAAAAGGGCTTTGAGGATTTAATTTTTCAGTCTCTTACGGACTCGGATATTGCAATGAAAAGGTTGTCACTAGAAGCACTCTCCAGAATCCCTCTGGTAGGGGAGAGGCTTCAATCGAAACTTTCAGTATTTTTTTCTGGATTTTCACTTCAGGAGAAAATGCGTGTACTAAAATATTGTAAGGATATTCCACTTACCGATGATTTACTCAAAGCGATTTCAGCTACTGAGAATTTTCAAAACCCCTGGCTGGCAGCCAATATTCTGGATTTGCTAGCACATTATCCTTTACAGGATTCTTTACATCTTACGGTGGCAAAGGAATTGTCTACTCACAGCAAAGACTATATCAGCGAACCTGCCATTCGGTATTTGGAGCAGGTGAAGAAATAGTGAAGAGACGGAGGGAGTCTCATGTAAGGTCACTTATATCTTTCTCATAAGTGTAG
>JAUILM010000176.1 GCA_030432855.1 Bacteroidia bacterium | reverse complement strand
TCATTGTTTTGTGGTCTAAGGACTGTTGGATCATATGGGAAGGAAGATCACGGTATTCGTATTGTTGATTTCTCAGCTGCGGTTCAAAACCAGCTTCTCTAATGGCTTTTTGGATACCATCTGCGGTAAACCGGAAAGCAGCCCCAGCCGCAGAAACCACATTTTCCTCAATCATGATGCTGCCAAAATCATTAGCGCCGGCATGCAGGCAAAGCTGACCCACTGCTTTGCCGACGGTCAGCCATGATGCCTGAATATTCGTAATATTAGGAAGCATCAGTCGACTCATGGCAATCATCCGCACATATTCGTCAGCAGTGCAGGTATTTCTTGCTCGCTTCAGCCGCTTTAGGATAGTTGATTCGTCCTGGAAGGGCCAGGGAATAAAGGCGATAAATCCCTTGGCATGCTCGGGCTTCTCGGATTGTACCTGTCTGAGATCCACCAGATGCTGCATACGTTCCTGATTGGTTTCGATATGACCAAACATCATCGTGGCCGAAGTCGTAAGATCAAGCTGATGTGCCGCACGCATGATATCCAACCATTCCTTGCTACCGCACTTACCTTTTGATATCAAGCGTCGTACCCGATCACTAAGTATTTCGGCGCCCGCTCCTGGAAGGGAATCCAGTCCCGCATCCTTCAATGCAGTCAGTACCTCGGTATGCGTACTCTTTTCCAATTTGGTGATATGGGCAACCTCCGGTGGACCCAACGCATGTAGTTTGAGCTGGGGATACAATGATTTCAGCGTACTGAATAAATCACAGTAATAGTCCAAACCCAAATCGGGATGATGCCCACCCTGGAGCAGCAGCTGTTCACCGCCGTACTTGAAAGTCTCTTCGATCTTATGCTTGTACTCTTCAATAGAGGTGATGTATGACTCATCATGTCCCGGACGACGATAGAAATTGCAGAATTTACAATTGGCAATGCAAACATTGGTGGTGTTCGAATTACGATCAATTATCCAGGTGACCTTATTACCTGGCACATGCTTTTGTCGGAGGGCATTCGATACAAACACCAGATCGGAGGTAGGCGCATTTTCAAAAAGATCTACACCTTCGTCTACCGAAAGGTGCTCAAGATGTAAGGCTCTATGCAGGAGATCAGTATGATTCATCAACTTTTACTTCTAGATATAGTTTAACAAATATACAAAGGCAAGGTTGGTAAAATCTGTAAGACGCCTTTCAAATTAGTGCCCATTTATCTATTTCCATGGGTTTCCCGCTCCGTAACATTGTGATAATTAATGGTTTGATACAATAATATTTACTATATTTGCAGTCGTTTTATAGGGGAGGGAACAGAATCTGTTCCCTCTTTTCATTAAAAGGGTGTTTCACTTGGAGAAGGGTCAGATAAGGGAATGGATTACAAATGTATTTGAGGGATTCAGTTTAGAGCATATATTTTTAATCGACATCGATTGGAACCCTTCTTCTAAAAAACTGGTCATCTATCTAGACGGAGATAAAGATCTTACACTTTCAAGATGTCAGGAAATCAGCAGGATGTTCGAAGCTAAGCTTGATGAAACGTTGCTGATTGGTGAAAATTATGCTCTTGAAGTTTCATCCCCGGGACTGGACAGGCCTCTCAAGATCCGACGTCAGTACGTAAAAAATGTAGGCAGAGTTTTGAGATTCCATTTCGCTGATGGAAGAACTGAAATCGGCAAGCTGTTGTCAATAGAAGGCGATGCTTTAAAGGTACTTCCAGAGAAAAGAGTGGGAAAAAAGAACCAGGTGAAATATGGGGCTGAAATTGTGATTGAATTTGAAGAAATTGATAAAGCTTTTGTTGAAGTAAGATTTTAAAAAATATGTCATGAATCTTGTAGATACTTTTTCGGAGTTTAAGACGGGAAAAAATATAGATCGTCCAACGATGGTCCGCGTACTCGAAGATGTGTTTCGCACATTGATTCGCAAGAAATATGGTGATGACGAAAACTTTGATGTGATCGTAAACACCACCAAGGGAGACCTTGAATTGTGGAGGGTTCGTGAGATCGTGCCGGATGGTGAGGTAGCTGACGAAAGCAGTCAGATTTCAATATCTGAAGCACTCGCAATCGATGAGGATTATGAAGTAGGTGAAGAATGCTACGAGCAATTATTCCTGGAGGATTTTGGTCGAAGGGCAATCATGGCTGCCCGTCAAACCCTGATCTCCCGAATCATGGAACTCGAAAAAGATGAAATCTTCAAGCGGTACAATGAACGAGTAGGTGATGTGGTGATCGGTGAAGTACATCAGATCCTCAAACGCGAAATCCTGGTCATTGATGATGCAACAGGCAGCGAATTGGTACTGCCTCGTAATGAGATGATTCGTGGAGACTTCTTCCGAAAAGGAGATATGGTGAAAGCTGTGATCAAGCGTGTGGAGATGAAAAACAACACACCGGTGGTGATTATTTCTCGAACTGAAAGTGTATTCCTCGAGAAGTTGATGGAGCAGGAAGTACCTGAGATAGAGGATGGACTGATCACAATCCGTAAGATTGTGCGGATTCCCGGAGAGCGAGCGAAGGTGGCGGTAGAATCCTATGATGACCGTATCGATCCGGTAGGGGCATGTGTAGGTATGAAGGGATCAAGAATCCATGGCATTGTACGAGAATTGAGAAATGAAAATATTGATATTGTAAATTTTACAAACAATATCATTCTATTTATACAGCGGGCCTTGACACCCGCCAAAGTCACGAATATCGAGCTTGACCTTGACACAAAACGGGCATCCGTTTTTCTCAAGCCAGATCAGGTCTCTTTGGCTATCGGAAAAGGGGGATCAAACATTAAACTCGCCAGTCGTTTGACGGAGTTTGAAATTGATGTCTATCGTGATTCTGACGAAGTCGAAGTGGATGATGTCGAACTTGATGAATTTGCTGATGAAATCGAAAGCTGGATCATTGACGAATTGAAGAATATCGGATGTGATACGGCACGATCTGTTTTGAAGCTGAGTCCGGAAGAACTTTTACGCAGAACAGACCTTGAGGAAGAGACGATTTCTGATATCCTCAAAATTTTAGCAGCAGAATTTGATGATGACTAGTCGTATAAAATGGATTAACTAACTTTGTATAAGGATATTATATCTGCGAATGGCAATACGTCTGGTAAAAATAGCGAAAGAATTAAACGTGGGAACGACCACCATCGTTGATCATCTCTTGCAGAATGGTTTCGAAATAGAAAACAAACCTACTGCCAAGATCACTGAAGAGATGTACGATGTGCTCGTGAAAGAATTCCAAAATTCGATGGTCGTGAAGGAACAAGCGGACCAGCTCGTTATTGGTACCCGACCTGCAAAAGCAGAAGAAAAAGCACCCCCCATCATCAAACCTCCGGTTAAAGAGGAAGCTCCTAAGCCCGAACCTGTATCCGACAAAAAAGTAGAAGAAGTAAAACCACCAAAAGAAGAGAAAAAAGTGGATACAATCGAAGAGGAAGTCGTAGAGACTACCACGGCTGAAGACAACAAACCAAAAATCAAGGTGGTTGGGAAGATTGAGCTGGAGACGAAGAAACCAAAACCACAAAAGGCCAAGGAGGAAGAAAAGAAAGAGGAAGTAGCAGCAGAGGAAAAAGTAGAAGACAAGGAGAAGAAGGAAACTAAAGAAGTGACGGCCGAAAAGGCACCTAAGGAGGAAAAGAAAGAGGAAAAGAAAGAAGAGGCGCCTGAAGAAGAGGCTGGAGAGGAAATGGTACGTGCCAAAACTCCCCAGCTAAAGGGACTGAAGATTCTTGGTAAAATCGACACCAAGAAGTTTGATAAGCCGAAGAAGAAAAAAGAAGAGCCTGCTGCCAAAGAGAAGAAAACACAGGACGAAGACGGGCAGAAAAAGCGACGTCGCAGAAGGACCAAGGTCCGTCCTAATCAGCTAAAACAAGGAGATCGAAACCGCGGAAGAAAATCTTCAAACAAAGAAGAGGTCAAAGAAGTATCTCAAAAAGAGATCGATGATAAAATCCGCGCTACCATGGCCCGCCTATCCGGCAAGGGTTCTAAAAAACGTCAGAAAATACGTCGTGATAAGCGCGATGTGATGCGTGAGAAACAGGAAATGGAACAGCTGGAGAAAGAAACGAAAGCAATCCAGCTTACCGAGTTTGTCACCGCTCAGGAGCTGGCAAACTTGATGGACGTCTCCATTACAGATATCATCACTACCTGTATGAATCTGGGCGTAATTGTTTCTATCAACCAACGTCTGGATGCTGAAATCATCGAACTACTTGCCGATGAATTTGGACACGAAGTAGAATTTATCTCGGCCGAAGAAGGTACAGACACTGAAGAGGAAGAGGAGGATGATCCGGAAGATCTGCGTCCACGAGCACCTATCGTGACGGTGATGGGACACGTTGACCACGGTAAAACTTCATTGCTTGACTTCATCCGATCTGCCAGTGTAGCAGAAGGAGAAGCTGGGGGTATCACTCAGCATATTGGTGCCTATGAAGTGGAAGTGGGTGAGGACAAGCGAAAAGTGACTTTCCTGGATACGCCAGGTCACGAAGCATTTACTGCGATGCGGGCCAGGGGTGCCAAAGTAACCGATATTGCTGTCATCATCATTGCCGCTGATGACAATATTATGCCCCAAACCAAGGAGGCAATCAGTCACGCCGAAGCAGCAGGTGTACCTATGATTTTTGCCATAAACAAAATTGATAAGGATGGTGCTGATCCTGAGCGGATCAAACAGCAACTTGCCTCGATGAACTACCTCGTAGAATCTTGGGGAGGTAAGTATCAATCCCAGGATATTTCAGCCAAATCCGGTCAAAATATTGATCTTCTGCTCGAGAAGATTATTCTCGAAGCAGACCTGCTCGAACTACAGGCTAATCCTTCCAGACCTGCTATCGGTACGGTCATTGAAGCATCGCTGGATAAGGGTCGGGGATATGTCTGTAAATTGCTGGTGACTAATGGATCCCTGGAAGTTGGAGATCCGATTCTATCGGGTCAATACTCTGGTAGAGTGAAAGCCATGTACAATGAAAAGGGTAAACGAGTGAAAAAAGTCGGACCCTCTTCAGCGGTACTTATCCTGGGACTAAGTGGTGCACCACAAGCCGGCGAGAAATTTAAAGTCACTGAATCTGAGCAAGAGGCACGGCAGCTGGCAACTAAGCGGGCACAGATCACCCGTGAGCAGTCAAACCGGGCCAGCAAGCGTATTAGTCTGGATGAAATCGGTCGTCGATTGGCACTGGGTACCTTTAAGGAGCTCAACCTGATTGTCAAAGGTGATGTGGATGGTAGTATCGAGGCACTTTCCGACTCACTGATCAAACTCTCCCAGAAAACGGTGCAGGTAAATGTAATACACAAAGCGGTCGGTCAGATTATCGAATCGGACGTACTGTTGGCCTCGGCTTCTGACGCCATCATCATTGGTTTCCAGGTGAGACCATCGATGGGAGCTCGCAAACTGGCAGAGCAGGAAGGTGTGGAAATAAAGCTGTACTCTATCATCTACGAAGCTATCGAGGAAATCACGGCTGCCATTGAGGGTATGCTTGAGCCTACGAAAGAAGAAAAGATTGTAGGGCAAATGGTAGTACGCGAAACCTACAAGATCAGTAAGGTCGGTACCGTAGCGGGATGCTTTGTAGAAGATGGTAAGTTTGCACGTGACACCAATATCCGGGTCATTAGGGACGGAATCGTGGTTTATCCTACCAAGGAGGGCGTGAAAGGTGAAATCAGCTCCCTTAAGCGCTTCAAGGATGATGTCAAAGAGGTGCGCAGTGGTATAGAATGTGGTATCACCGTGAAAAACTTCAATGATATCAAGGTGGGCGACGTGATAGAAGGGTATCAAATTGTGGAGATCAAACAGGTACTTAAGACCTAATCACTCTATAGCAATTATTTTTGATGAGGACTTCTGATTTGCAGGAGATGCTGGACTATTATGTTGAAAAATATAATACGCCAGACTTCATTGCAGATGATCCAATTTCTATTCCTCACCAATTTTCCAAAAAGCAGGACCAAGAGATATCGGCATTCTTTGCAGCTACTTTTGCCTGGGGACAACGTAAGACTATCATCAACAAGACTCGGGAACTAATGCACTTAATGGATGATGCTCCACATGACTTCGTAGTAAACTTCAAGCCCAAAGACCTAAAGCGTTTCGAACATTTTGTACACCGTACCTTTCAATACATCGATACGCTATATTTCATGACTTTTCTCCAACAGCATTACCGCCACTCGGATTCGCTGGAAACATTATTCATAGGAGAAAGGGGAGATGCCAGTTCGTATAAAGAGCAACTTATACATTTTCAGGAGTCATTCTTTCAGCTACCAGACGCACCGAGGAGGACGCAAAAACACGTAGCCACTCCGGCGCGAAAATCTACCTGTAAGCGGATCAATATGTTCTTACGATGGATGGTCAGGAAGGATTCCAAAGGGGTAGATTTTGGCATCTGGTCAAAGATATCGCCTGCTGATCTGCATATACCTCTCGACGTACATGTCGATAAAGTGGCAAGACGCCTGGGACTTCTCAGACGGAAACAAAATGACTGGAAGGCTGTTGAAGAACTCACAGGACACTTAAAGCAATTTGATCCGGAGGACCCGGCTCGTTATGATTTTGCCCTCTTTGGTCTGGGTATTCTGGAGCCAAAACTCCTGGAAAAGGAAATTGAACTAAGATCGTAATATCATTGGGATCATTACGGCCGAAAGATGTTACATATGCTTTACCTGTAGAGTAACGGTGTACAATGCAAAATTAGTAGCTTTGCAGGCTTACGAAATCGCATGGAAAAGAATCAGAAAAAAGCAGCACTCCTTATCCTGGATGGATGGGGACTAGGTCCAAATAGTAGTTCAGACGCAATAGCTCAGGCATCCACACCTTATGTCGATGGTTTGCTCAAGCAGTATCCAAATAGCACTCTGGTCACTTACGGTATGCAGGTGGGTCTACCAGAAGGTCAAATGGGAAATTCTGAAGTGGGTCACTTGAATATCGGGGCTGGACGTATCGTCTATCAGCAATTTGCCAGAATAAACAAAGCTATAGAAACAGGTGAGCTCGCTAAAAACGCGACCCTGGTATCCAGTGTGAAGGATGCGATCGAAAAAGATCGGACCATTCATTTGTTTGGACTCTTAAGTGATGGTGGGGTTCACTCACATATCTCTCACCTGAAAGCTATGGTAGATATCATTGAAAATCTTGGTGCGAAAAAGGTGTTTATCCATGCATTCCTGGATGGCCGTGACACAGCTCCCACCGGTGGTACATCGTATCTCAAGGATTTGGAAGATCATCTAAAGGGAAAATCTACCCGTCTGGCTTCCGTCATTGGAAGGTACTATGCCATGGATCGGGATAAGCGATGGGAAAGAGTCAAACTGGCCTATGATCTGCTCGTGCATGCCAAAGGAACACTTACCAGTGATGTCATTCAGTCCGTACAGCAGTCTTATGATGAAGGGACGACCGACGAATTTGTACAACCGCTGGTTATCGATAATGGATCTGGAGGTCCTATTGCCACTATGCAGGACGGAGATCTGGCCATTTGCTTTAACTTCCGTACGGATCGACCCCGGGAAATCAGTGAGGTACTTACCCAAAATGATATGCCTGAATTCGATATGAAGAAGTTGGATTTGGAGTATGTGACCATGACCCGATACGATGAGACCTTCAAAAATATCAAGGTACTTTTTGACAACGTCGACCTCACGAACACGCTGGGTGAAGTATTGTCAGCCCACAATAAGACTCAGGTACGTATCGCCGAGACCGAAAAGTACCCCCACGTAACCTTTTTCTTTTCGGGTGGTCGCGAGGAAGAATTCGCAGGAGAAAGCCGAATCATGTGCCCTTCACCTAAAGTGGCTACCTATGACTTACAGCCCGAAATGAGCGCCCGGGAGATCACCGACGCTATCGCTAAAGAAGTGAAATCAAACGCACCTGACTTCATCTGTCTGAACTATGCCAATACGGATATGGTAGGACATACCGGTGATTTCGAGGCCGGGAAAAAAGCCGCTGAGACCGTCGACACTTGCCTGTCAGAATTGGTGCCTCTGCTTCTCCAGCATCAATATGAGATCATCATCATCGCAGATCATGGAAATGCAGATTACATGATCAATGACGATGGTAGTGCCAATACAGCACACACTAAGAATCCAGTGCCCTTTATTTATGTAGGATCCTCTCAGGAGAAAGTACGTGATGGAAAGTTGGCCGACATAGCGCCTACCCTTTTGACTTTGATGGGCGTTGAGATACCGGAAGAAATGGATGGTCAGATACTGATATCCTAATGTGGAGGATGGTCTTCATATTATCACTGTTTGCAATTGCCTGTAGCTCCGGGACTGAAAACCTGAGCGAACAGCAGACTCCCTTTTTTGATCTAAAGGGATTTATACAGGAAGTCACGCAGGACGGTGCAGGCATTTCGGTCTACAAGTCGATTACCGTCAATGGACAGAAAGAGGAAAAAGAGCTAAAGGACTATGCATTCTGGTATGATTTGCAGCAATTTGAAAATTACGACATCAATCGGCCCGCCCTTTTCGACAAATATGACACGGACACTATACCCTCAGGTAATGGATCCGTCATCCGTCATCAGGCGATGGACAGCACATTGCATGTTCAACTAATGGAAACCTTCAGGAGTGGTGATCAATCTATTGACTCGATACACATCGATCTACGATCTGAGAGTTTCCTGGAAGATATGACAGTTGATATTTCCTGGAGTGTCAAAGACAATAGCTACCAACTACGTCGAGTGACTAAAATGATCGGTAGTGATCCGGATACACATGTGGTGAATGTGCGGAAAATGTGAGAATTTCCTAAGCATCTTTACTCCACCATCACCTTACCTCCTGCCATTATATGATCTCCCGTGTGGACCGCCACATGATACATGCCTGCCGCCAGATCTCCCAGATTATATGTATTGTCCTGATTGTATGTCAGTCGCTTCAATTGCTTGCCTGTAGGATCGCTGATGACAATATGCGTAGGCTTTTGCCCATTGAAAGACTCCGCCAGGTCGATAGATAGCTGACCGCTCGTGGGGTTAGGGAAAAGTCGCAAGCCCTGTCCCTTTCCGTTCACATCATCCACGGGTGTGGTCGTGGGTGACATATCCAGGTAGATATACATCGCTGATTCAGGTAGATCAATGATGGCATTGTCTCCGTCCTGTGAGGTAGTCAGTTGAGTTTCCTTGTATCCGGCTGCATTTAGCTGCCAGGCTTCATCTACCCGCATATTTTTCAGGGTG
>JAUILM010000175.1 GCA_030432855.1 Bacteroidia bacterium | reverse complement strand
CATTGGAGGGATCTCCCCCGATGATGACACATGTGTTTCAAAATGATGACGGGCGTCAACTGGTGAAGGCCAAGGGCGGTTGGGAGACCATCGGCAGCGTTTGTGGCCTAACAGAAGAGGAATTAAACACTATCCGGGTAAAAGTAGATGAATATGGACGACTTGGTTATCGGGTACTTGGGGTTGCTTCCACCGATTTTCAATCAATCGACTATCCGACGGATCAGAGAGATTACACGTGGAAGTTCACGGGTCTTATTGCGTTTGCTGATCCCCCAAAGGAGAATATCCCATCTATTTTCAAACAAATCAAAGGGGCGGGCATTCAGATAAAAATGATCACGGGAGATTATCCTGCTACAGCAGGTGCGATTGCAAGGGAAACACAGCTAACAACCAGCACAAAGATGCTGACAGGGAAACAAGTAATGCAGATGACCCCGCAGGAATTAGATCAGTCTGTCGAGGAGGTTTCCATATATGCTCGGATGTATCCGGAAGCTAAACTTAAGATCATAGAGACACTCAAGTCAAAGGGTGAAGTAGTCGCTATGACTGGAGATGGTGTCAATGACGGTCCGGCCTTGAAAGCCGCTAATATTGGTATTGCCATGGGCCAGCGAGGCACTGAACTTGCCAAGAAAGCAGCTACCATCATATTGACCGAAGATGATCTGAGTCAATTGGTAGATGCTATCGCTATGGGCAGGCGCATAAAAAGTAATCTGCGCAAAGCCATTCAATACATTATCTCCATTCACATACCCATCATTCTGACCGTGACGATCCCACTGATCCTCAACTGGATATATCCTAACATCTTCACGCCGGTGCATGTCATTTTCCTGGAGTTGATTATGGGACCCACCTGTTCCATCATCTTTGAGAATGAACCCATGGAGCCTCACCTCATGAAGACCCCCCCTATCCGCTATCAAACCAATTTCTTTAGCATAGAGCAGCTGACGATCAGTATCATACAAGGTCTTTGCATCACCGTAGTCGTTTTAGTTAGCTATCAGCTGGGAGTCCGGCAAGGCTTCGATGAAGCAACGGTACGTACCCTTGTATTTACTACCTTGATCTTTGCCAATATTTTTCTGACTCTGGTCAATCGTTCTTTCTTCTGGTCAGTCCTTTACACATCTTATCGATACCGGAACCACCTGGTCCCTCTAATACTCCTGGTATCTATTGGAACATGGTTGATGGCCATTTTCGTACCAGGTTTCCAGTCACTATTCCAATTATCCATACCACCCACAATGTGGTTGTTAATCGCCATTTGCCTTGCGATCCCTGGTGTATTCTGGTTGGAAATCTATAAATATGTTCAGCGAAAAAAATCAACATACGAAACAGAATTGTCAACTGTTTCCTAAGATTTCTCTCCACCTCTGTACGGTAAGATGAAATCAGAAGTAAAAACAGCTTATCAAAACCGTGATAGCTGAATCAAAAATTGAAGAATTATCAGGCGAATACGTCTACACCGGCAAAGTGAAAGTTACTCTCTATGGTTGCATTTTCATCAGAATCTGAACCATGAACCGCGTTTTCACCTACGTTGGTAGCATATAGGGCTCTGATTGTTCCAGGTGCAGCCTCGGCAGGATTAGTAGCACCGATCAGCGTTCGAAAATCTTCAACCGCGTTATCTTTTTCCAGGATGGCTGCCACAATGGGACCTGAAGACATAAAGTCTACTAACTCCTGATAAAATGGACGTTCTTTATGTATAGCGTAAAACTCTCCTGCTTTTTCAGCAGATAATTTAGTCATCTTCATAGCAACGATCTTAAAACCTCCTGCATTGATTTTCTCAAGGATGGCTCCGATGTGTCCACCTCTTACCGCGTCAGGCTTGATCATTGTAAATGTTCGATTTCCCATGTACTTATTATGGTTTGTTTATGTTTTTAAATCCCGTTTTCAATTGAGTGCGCAAAAGTAAGTAAAGCCCCTATCGTAATCAACATCATAATAAATTAATTTTTAGCCCTCGATAAAAAGTGACATTTTCGCCCTTCAATATCACGCTCCATGGAAGGAATAGAAGATGTAAGAGCCCGATTATCCACTCCTCAGAAGATCCTGATTACCAGCCATCGAAACCCGGATGGTGATGCTATTGGTTCCTCATTGGCTATGTACCACTGGCTTAAAGATCAGGGACACCATGTGATGGTGGCTTTTCCCAGTGAGTACCCTGAGACCTACGAATGGATGCCGGGCTCAGATGATATTCAGATTTTTGATCTTGATGTAGAACCCATCGCAGCTTTCCTCCAGCATATTGATATCAGTATTATTCTGGATTATAATTCACTCACGCGCATTGATAAGTTGGGTGCTTTGCTGGAGCAAAAAGAGGATGTATACACGATGCTCATCGACCATCATTTGTATCCAGATCCGATCGGAGACTTCATTCTATCCGACACCACGGCCAGCTCAACCTGTGAACTTGTATACCGATTCATCACAGCCTACGGACACAGACCCAACCTCATCGTCAGTGAATGTATATACGTAGGTATCCTCACGGATACGGGTTCTTTTCAATACAGTACTTCTCCCCGACTATTCCGGATTGTGGCTGATCTACAGGAGATTGGTATCAACAGCAATCATATACATGACGCTATTTTTAACAATCTGGAGGAGAAAAATCTTCGTTTGCTGGGCCATTGTCTAGCCAACAGAATGGAGATCCTTGAGAAATATAAGACGGGCATCATTTTCCTCAATAAACATGACTTCAAGGTGTTTGACATCCAGAGGGGAGACACCGAAGGGATTGTAAACCACCTGCTAAAATTGAAGCATGTGAACATGGCCGTGTTCATACGGCAGCAGCCTACAATCATTAAGCTGTCACTTCGTTCTAAGGGAAATTTTTCGGTAGAAGAAATTGCCAAGACGTATTTCAATGGTGGGGGCCATAGAAATGCTTCCGGTGGCTATACAAAACAAGGCCTTGGGGCCACACTTAAACAGATAAAAGAAATCTTACCTCAATACGAGGAAAAACTTAATAATATCACCATCACATGATGAAATCACTTTTAAAAATTACTCTTGCCATCCTGGGAATGGCCATCGTAGCCTGTAGCAGCGATACAGGATCTGACTTAATGACAGATCGGGGCTACCGCTATACGTTTCACCGGGACAATAGCGGACCTTCGCCGGAGGTGGGAGAATATGTATACTTTCATATAGTCATGCGACATAAAGACAGTGTACTGAATACCAGCTACACCATGTCTGAACTCCCCCGACTACGCATACCTGCTCCCGAAGAATATACAGAAGAGACCCCGGCAATAGTAGATGCTTTGAGTGTCATGTCGGTTGGAGACAGTGTAACCCTGTTTTTCCCATTAGATTCACTTGAATCCATTCCACCTGCTTTTGCTGAAATCGATGTAATTGAGTACGATATGGTGCTGATGGACATCAAGACCGATGAAGCATTTAAGGCAGAAATGCAAGCTGCCATGCAGGAACGAGAAGCTGCTATGGAAGTAGCGCGGGCTAGAGAAACAGAAGTAGCCTCATTTGCAAATTCGGTCCTGGATTCTTATAACAGCGGTACTTTGGAAAATATCCAGACTACGCCCGAGGGACTCCAGTATGTGATCCATGAACCGGGAGAAGGCCCCAAGGCACAGAATGGCGATATGGTGGCCGTGCATTATTATGGGACATTCACAGATGGAAAAATGTTTGACAACTCGTTTTCTGCCGGGTCCCCGTATTCATTTGCACTTGGACAAGGTAGAGTCATCAGAGGATGGGATGTTGGCATTCCTTACTTATCTAAAGGTGGAAAGGCTTCTCTCATCATCCCACCAGCGCTGGGATACGGTGAGACAGGATACAGTGATATTCCTGGAAACACTACTCTATATTTTTACGTTGAACTGGATGGAATCAACTAGTGATAATTCACCAGGTTGATTCGAAGGTATTAATTCACTTAACTTTTAGACATGACCATAGAGCAATTGCAGGACATGAAGGACCGGTTGGGTTCTCTTAGGAGGTATCTTTGACGTCGATAACCGTCAGATCCGCATTAAAGAAAAAGAACAATTATCACTGGACCCAAACTTCTGGGATGATCCCAAGAAAGCTGAGACCATTCTCAAAGAAATCGGCATCCTCAAGAACTGGGTCGCACAATATGAGTCAGTAGAGACTCTGGTGGAAGAAGTAGATGTACTATTCGAATTTCTCAGAGAAGGGGAAAGCAGTGAAGAAGAAGTGGACAGGGCCTACGAGCGCGCCCTGGAGAAAATCGAGGATGTAGAATTCAGATCCACCCTCAATCGACCGGAAGATGAACTGGGCTGCATTCTGGAAATTAATGCAGGCGCAGGAGGAACGGAAAGCTGTGACTGGACGGAGATGCTCATGCGTATGTATCTGATGTGGGCAGAGAAAAACGGATATAAAGTCTCCGAGCTCAACCGGGTAGATGGAGATGTAGCAGGACTTAAATCTGTATCATTAGAGATAAAAGGTGACTATGCTTATGGTCTGCTCAAAGGTGAAAATGGAGTACACCGACTGGTCAGGGTAAGTCCCTTCAATGCGCAGGGAAAACGCATGACTTCGTTTTCTTCCGTTTTTGTACATCCCATGGTAGATGATCGCATAGAGATCGATGTCAATCCTGCCGACCTCGATTGGGATACTTTTCGGGCCAGTGGTGCTGGAGGTCAGCACGTCAACAAGACAGAATCCGCTGTGCGGGTCCGCCACCTACCTTCCGGAGTAGTAGTGGAATGTCAGGAAGAACGATCGCAACATATGAACCGCGAAAAAGCCATCCAGATGCTAAAATCAAGACTGTACGAGCTGGAGTTGCAAAAGCAACTGGAAGAACGGGATAAGATAGAAGCATCTAAGATGAAAAATGAATGGGGTTCGCAAATACGGAGTTATGTACTGGATGATCGCCGAGTAAAAGATCATCGGACGCAGTTTCAGACGTCTGATACCGTGGGAGTATTGGATGGCAACCTCGATGGTTTCCTGAAAGCCTGGCTTATGCTGGGTGCCAGCTAGTACCAGAGACTCGAGTCCACAGGACAGCATTGATATAAAAACAAATCCCGGTCTCTATAGAGTACCGGGATTTATTTTTATTCGTTTTACCCTGTATTATCAGGACTATTCACTTGCCATGATAAACAGTGGCAGCATCTCGAAGTCGCGGTAGAAAGGATGTAGTCTCTCCGTATCATAGTGCTTTTCGACATTCACCAGTTTGTTTGTGGAAGTGACAACTTCAATAGGTACGTGATCGTAACGACCATTTTTCAGCACCACCAGTCGTCCATGAATATTGCGCATGATCAAATCGAGCGCCATCGTACCGTAAGCCATAGGCACAATGGAGTCAATGGCATCGGGATCACCACATCTTACCAGATATCCCAATTTCTGAGTGATCGTATTGATGGTATGTCCGTTATTGTACTTAGGTGAAAGCTCTTTCAATTTAGCAGAGACCATGTCTCCGATTCCACCCAGCTTAGCATGACCATAGGCATCTTTTTCGGCATCCTGAAACTGCATCTCTCCCCCTTCAAACATGGCTCCCTCAGAAACGAGACATATGGAGTAATTACTGGGGTTTTCCATACGGTCTATGGTCATAAGCTCCGTAAGCTGCTCTATGTTAAAGGCATACTCAGGTATAATACATCTATGTGCAGCTCCCGCCATGGTAGGTAGCATCGCTGTGAATCCGGCATATCGACCAAAAACTTCGAGCACCATAAATCGCTCGTGCGATCCGGCAGAAGTGCGGAGGTTATTAGTCATATTGATAGTCCGTGTGACACAAGTACTGAAACCAATGCAGTAATCGGTGCCTGGCACATCGTTATCCATCGTCTTTGGAATCGCATTGACATTCACTCCCTGCTTAAAGAGGTGGACTGCATAACTAAGTGTATCATCTCCGCCGATGGCAATGAGGTAATCGATACCAATCCACTCCAGGTTTTTAACAACTTCTGGCGTGAGGTCATTGACTTTATCTTTGTATTTGTCCTTATGTTGATCGGGTACTCGTTCTCTTGTAACGGCACTGGGTTTAGTCCGTGATGAATGGAGAAATGTACCTCCTGTTCTTGCGGCTCTGTCCACCACATTTTTTGTCAGCTCAATGAAGTTATTGGAATTATCGTGTTTCTTTTCCCGAACTACATCGATGATCCCACCCCATCCTCTTCGAAGTCCAACGACTTTATATCCTTCGCGAAGTGCTCTCACTGTCACCGCGCGAATTGCAGGGTTAAGACCCGGCACATCGCCTCCTCCAGTCAGTATACCAATGGTACCTTTACTCTTTTGTACGTTTGCCATAATAATTTAAAGCTTGCACCTGATCAATGATCAGAGTTTGGGTTAACATAATAGTTGTGAAAAATAAGCAGATTCTAGAATCCATCACAAATTAACAAAAGCCTTGAGACTCTATAATCTTAAAGCCCAGCAGTGAAAAATTTCACATGGTGCCGACCGATTATTGACAAATGCTTAATACCCAACCCTATTCACGATAGACTTTCCAGGACCCAGTTTCCATAGTCATTATTTACCTCTACTTCCCATGACATGATACAGGGTACCTCATAAGGATGGAGTTCATGGCAAGCTCGACGCAATTTCGGTAAATGATTTACTGAGGTCTTGAGAACCGTAACCCATTCATCAGCTGTTTCCAGAGATTCTTTCCACCAAAACATGGACTGAATCGGAAAAGCATTGTAGCAAGCAGCGAGCTTACGACTCACTATCTGCTGACCAAAAGTGCTGGCGTGCTCCTTCGAATCATGGGTGATATACACCAGGGCAATTTGCATATGGGAGGCTGTTGAAATACCCAGCTCGCGCTGATAATTATTCTTAAAGATAAGTGTTATACTAAAATTCAACCTTTCTACTTACGCCTGACTTTATTGATCTGCCTGGCAGGTCACCTATGCGCCATAGCTGCTTCGGAGACGGGGCACCACCGCAGATAGGTCAGTTGGCTACCTACAGGTAGCTGCCTTCGATCTCGCCTTGTCAGGCACGTTATTGAGTCCACTCCGAAAAGGTGATCAAATCAAAAATGGCTCTTTTGGCGATCTTTCCAGATTGGACTCAACGATTTACGGCTGCAGCATCAACCTCGATATTTCAAGAGCCCTCTAGGTGGAAAGTACTCCCGCAAGATCAAGCAAACTCTTATCAATGGCCTTGACCTTTTTAATGGCTTCAGTGATCGGCGTATAAATTACCTCGTTGTTATGTATGCCACACATGACACCCGACTGGCCTTTTAGCAGACCTTCGACAGCACCGTTCCCCATGCGGCTTGCCAGCATACGATCATTCGAAGTAGGTGATCCACCTCGTTGCAAGTGACCTATGACTGCCACTTTCACCTCATAATCTTCGAGCTTTTTACTTACAAGTTTGGCGACTTCATGCGTACTGCCATTCTCATTGCCCTCGGCTACGATCACGAGACCGAATAATTTCTTTCGCTTCATCATCCGTTTCAGAAGCTTCAGCAAATCGTCTACATCTGCACTAAGTTCTGGAATCAACACGCCGCCAGCACCACTGGCTATAGCAGTATACAATGCAATGTAGCCAGAATGACGTCCCATCACCTCTATAAAGAAGAGGCGATTGTGGGAATCTGCCGTATCTCTAATCTTATCCACTGCCTCCACGGCCGTATTCACCGCCGTATCAAAACCAATCGAATAGTCCGTACCATAGAGATCATTGTCGATAGTTCCAGGAATACCCATAAAGGGAATATCAAACTCCTTCTGAAAGACCTTTGCTCCGGTGAGTGTGCCATTTCCTCCTATGGCTACTATCGCATCCAGATCATGCGCCATCACCGTTTCATAAGCCATTTTCCGACCTTCCTTCGTCATAAATCGCTCAGATCGCGCAGTCTTAAGTATAGTTCCTCCCTTATGAATGATGTTCGCCACATCCCGGTTCTCCAATCGTTTGATGTTGCCATCGATCAGTCCCTCATATCCATTATATATGCCATGAACGTGCAGATCATGAAACGTAGCTGTTCTCACCACTGCCCGGATCGCTGCATTCATCCCGGGAGCATCACCGCCTGAACAAAATATACCAATGTGTCTGATATCAGTACTCATTTTCAATTGTGTGTTAGATGATAGGAAATCAATCCCTGTAATGGATCCTGCAACACTTCACCCAATTCATATCCGGCCGATTGTACTGCAGATCTCAATTCGTCACAAAAATAAAAAGCTATCGATCCTATAAAATTTAATTTTTGGTTCAAATACTGATCTCCAACGTGCACTTTCAGGTAGGTCTGAAATGCATTATCCATAATTAATTGAAATTCAGGTATATACATGTACGGTTTCATATGCCGTACTACCTCTGACAAAAATTGATTCTGCCTGGGCGCCTGCTTGAATTTGGCCAAAAACTCAAGTCTATCCTTCGGTAGGAACGTGTAACATGCGGCACAAGCCTGGTCAGACAGTTGATCGTAGTAGAGTGCTCTCACCAGGAGTTTGCCGATATACGTACCACTTCCCTCATCACCCAGCGGCCATCCTAATGTGTTAATTTGCCTGTCAATACTTGTTCCGTCATACCAGCAAAAGTTACTTCCTGTGCCCAAAATTCCTACAGCCCCTTCCTTATGCCCGCATAGGCCCCTGGCTGCTCCCAACAGATCCGTGTGGACCGAAATATGCTGGATATTAAAATTTGATCGAAAGGCATCAATGATACGGTTCATCCAGCGGTCCTGACTCGCCCCTGCACCGTAGTAAAAGACTTCCAGCGCTTCGTCTGTTATCACTTCACTTCTGATAGCACTTATCATGGTTTCAATGGCACTTTCGTTATGTGAAAATGGATTGAAACCTTGTGTTCTGAAATGACTTTCTCCAGCATCACTTGCAAGGCACCAACTGGCTTTGGTCCCTCCTATATCTCCGATTAATATTGCCACCGTCGCAGAAATTTAATTGATTGTAAGGATATAAAATTAGTCTTTCAACGGTGAATAATCGAAAGCTATAGCAAAGCTACCTTTCTCCATTCTTCTCGTTGGAATATTCCACCATCCCTGATATTGTATCAATTTGGGTAAATACAAGTCTGACTCGCGGTCAAGCTGGATATTCATTTCCACTTCAAAATCATATAGTAATGCTTTTTGCGAAAGTCTATAAGTGCGGCCCAGTACCTGAAAATCTTCCTTGCTAAACCACGTGACCATGGATTTCACCAGTGTTCTATTGTCATCT
>JAUILM010000174.1 GCA_030432855.1 Bacteroidia bacterium | reverse complement strand
GCAACGTGAATATGGTGTTTTTGCACCAGCGTTGGATGGAACATCATCGGAGCAAGTACTTGAAAACGAGAAGGTCCGGATTGTCTTCGATACCAAAGGGGGGCATATCAAGCAGGTAAAGCTCAAACAGTTTCAGAAGCTACTGGAAGACGAAGAACATAACGATGTGTATGAGGATCTGTACCTGCTGGAGGATGAGAAGAACGTGTTTGAATACATTCTACCGGTCTCTGGTCTCCGGGATAGTGAAATCAAGACCAGTGATCTCTACTTCACACCGAACCTCAGTGGTAATACACTGACACTGACAGCAAAGCTGAGTAATGGAGGCAGTATAGTGCAATCCTATACATTAGCCAATGATGGCTATGATATTGAATATCAGCTACAGTTTAATGGCCTGGATCAGGTGATTGACAAGAGCAAGAACATTCAGATTAATTGGGTTAACTATCTGGACAAGTTGGAGAAAAGTACCCAGTACGAGAGGATTTATTCATCCGTGCACTTCAAAGAAGAGGGAGAAAATCCCTCCTACTGTAGCATGAGTGGTGATGACGATGAAACGCTTGAGGGAAATGTAAAATGGGTATCGCACTCCAATCAGTTCTTTAACAGTGCTCTAGTGGCGACATCCGGTACTTTTGCAGGGGCCCATGTGGAAAGCTTTATGATTGATGAGAGTGAGGATGACCTGAAGTTACTTACATCCCGGATCGATCTTCCCTTTCAGCAGCAGACTGATATGAAATGGTATATCGGACCCAATGAGTTTGATGTACTGAAATCTTACGGATACGAAATGGAAGATATCATTCCCTTTGGGTGGAGTGTCTTTGGAACCATCAACCGATGGGTTGTTCGTCCCATTTTTAGCTTTCTGTCCGGTCTAGTAGGTAGTAAGGGGATCGTCATCCTGTTGCTGACATTGATCGTCAAGGCGGCGGTATTTCCACTTACTTACAAAATGCTTCACTCCCAAAGTAAAATGGGTGCCCTCAAACCGCAAATGGCCAAACTGCGGGAGAAGTACAAGGATGATCAGCAGAAGATTCAGATGGAAACCATGAAGATATACCGGGAGTATGGTGTTAATCCTGCCGGTGGATGCTTTCCGATGATTCTGCAGATGCCCATATGGTTTGCATTATATCGATTCTTTCCGGCTTCTATCGAGTTTAGGCAGGCATCATTCTTATGGGCCAATGACTTGTCCAGCTATGATGTATTCTTCCGATTACCCATTGAGATTCCCTTCCTGGGAAGCCATATCTCACTGTTTACTTTCCTTTGGGCTCTTTCGATGCTCGTCTATACATACTACAACAGTAAGATCATGGACATGAATAGCATCAATCCCATGATGAAGTACATGCAGTACCTCATGCCGCTGATGTTTGTATTCTTCTTCAATAGTTATGCATCCGGTTTGACCTGTTATCTGCTATTCAGTAACCTGATTAACATCACACAAACGCTGGTGACAAAGAACTATCTTATCAACAACGATAAGATTCTGGAAGAACTGGACCGCAATAAGAAAAAACCCAAAAAGAAGGGAGGGTTCCAGGCCCGACTCGAGCAGGCACTGAAAGAGCAGCAGCGACTTGCCGCTGAACAGCAGGCAAAGAAGAAAAAGTAGAAATATTAGCAAAGGATATGGACTAAGTTCTATCTTTCTTGCATGGCTGATTTCAAACCAGAAGTAGTGGGTGTTGTGGGTGCAGGAAGATTTGGTCTCACCATATCTATGATGCTCTCTCACAATGTTTCGGTTCTGCTGTACACACGTTCTCAGGATACCGTGGAGCAGATTAACCATGAGCACTCATATATGGGGCTTACATTGCCAGACAATATCAAGGCCGTCAATGACATAGAATATTTGTGTTCTGAATGTAAGTTGATATATCCCGTGCTTCCTTCAGAAGTATTCAGGTCTGTAATGCAGGAATTTGCACCCTATTTACATCCCTATCATGTTCTCATTCATGCTACGAAAGGTTTTGATCTGATCAACGCTGATTTGGATGCATTCCTGCCCAGGATAAAGCGCCGGAACATTAGGACAATGAGCGAACTGATCCGAGAATGGACTCAAGTAGTACGCATTGGGTGTTTGTCCGGGCCTAATTTATCCTCGGAGATACTGCGTGGGTTGCCCGCAGCGACCGTGGTGGCCAGTGAGTATGATGAGGTGATCGAAATGGGTTATCGCACATTGTCAAATCCGCAATTCAAGATTTATGCATCACATGATTTGATTGGGACGGAGCTGGCAGGTGCATTGAAAAATATTATTGCAATAGGTGCTGGTATGATTGCGGGATTGGACCTGGGCAAAAATGCTGAAGCTTTCTTTCTTACCCGTGGTCTTCGTGAGATGTTTTTGATTGGCAAAGCGCTGGGAGGTAACTCGCGCACCTTTTTCGGAACTGCGGGAGTTGGTGATCTAATTGCCACCGCTACCAGTCCGGAAAGCCGAAATTTCCAATTTGGATATCGATTGGCTCAGGGAAAGACCAAGGATGAAATTGAAGCTGAACTGAACGAATTGACGGAGGGTGTCCGGACGGTACGTATCATGTATCATCTGAGTAATACTTATCAGCTCGACACTCCGATCGTAGAAATGTTGCATGCTATAATCTTTCATGGACTCTCCATCAAAAAAGCAATTCAATACCTGATGGACTATCCTTATTCCAGTGATGTTGACTTTCTCTACGAATAACAATTTGCACTGAAGAACATGTCATTTGATCGGGGGTGATAGAGTGACAGAATATTTTTATTTTTTACTTTCGTTAGGACTCTATTCAGGTGATCCGGAGCCAACACTATGATGATCACCTTTCACAGAAGTAGCGTAAAATACATGGAAAAAACATACCCCTATATTGAGCGGGATATAAGCTGGCTGGCATTTAATCACAGGGTACTACAGGAGGCAACTGACCCCACAATGCCCTTGTTTGAACGTATCAAGTTTATGGCCATTTACAGTTCTAACCTGGGTGAGTTTTTTGCCGTGCGTGTGGCACAACATCGCAATCTGCTCCGGATCAGTAAAAAGACAAAGAAAGAACTCGACCTCCATCCACGGGAGGTACTTAAGGCTATTCTCAAAATAGTAAATGAACAGCAGGAGGAGTTCAACAAGATCTTTGCTGAGCAAATCGAACCGGCTCTGCGTCAAAACCATATCTTTCTCAAACGTAGACTGGATCTTGATGAGGAGCAGAAGGATTTTGTGGAGGAGTATTTCAAGCAAAACATGCTTCCATTTGTGCAGCCCGTACTTTTGGTAAAGAATAAGATTCGGCCTTTCCTTACTAATTCATCCCTGTACCTGACCGTTATGATGCGGACGAAAGGTAAACCGAATGGATCCTTGCAGTATGCCATCGTTAAGGTGCCCTCTGATCACCTTCCCCGGTTCATAAAGCTTCCTTCTGAAGAGGGACAACATGATTTGATCATGATTGATGATATAGTACGTCACAGTATTGCCTGGCTTTTTCCGGGGTATGACGTGCTGGACACATATTCCATTAAATTGACCCGGGATGCGGAGCTCTATATTGATGATGAGTTTTCGGGTGACCTGATTCAAAAGATCAAGAAATCATTGTTGAGAAGGGATGTTGGACCCGCTGCACGACTGGTCTATGATCGGGAGATGCCCAAGCAACTCCTGAAGTATCTGCAAAGCGTGTTGGAGCTTGAGAACTATGATCTCCTCCCTGAGGGTAGATATCACAATAACTTTGATTTCTTTAATTTTCCTGATTTTGGCCTGCAACATCTGAAGCAGAGGCCTTTACCTTCTTTGGCATATATTCCTCTGGAAGCGTCACAAGATTTTTTTGAGACGATACGGCAGGAAGATCAGATGATTCATCTCCCCTATCACAGTTACGAGTCGGTGATCCAGTTCTTTGAAGAGGCATCGATGGATCCGAATGTCACGCACATTAAGATCATCCAGTACCGGGTAGCGAAGGAATCACGCATTATGAATGCTTTGATGGAGGCCGTCAAGCGTGGTAAGCGCGTCTCAGCTTTTGTAGAAGTGAAAGCAAGATTTGATGAGGAAGCTAATCTGAGTTGGGGTGCCAGGCTAGAAGAGGCCGGTGTGCGTGTACATTATAGCTTTCCGGGATTGAAGGTACACTCTAAGGCAGCCTTAATACGCCGCATTGAGAATGGAAAACCCAGATTATATAGCTTCTTAAGCACCGGAAACTTTCATGAAGTCACTGCTAAAATATATAGTGATATCGGGATGTTTACGGCCGATACCCGGCTTACCAGTGAAATCGCCCGGATATTCTCCATTTTAGAGACCCGCAAGTTGCCATCAGTTGACTTTGAACATTTGCTGGTGGGACAGTTTAATCTCCGGTCGGAGCTTGTCAATCTCATAAACTATGAAGTGGCCCAGGCGCAGGAGGGAAAGAAAGCCGAAATTATATTAAAGCTCAACAGCCTTCAGGATACAGATATGATCGATATGCTCTACAAAGCCAGTGCGGCGGGTGTACGTATCAAGCTGATCGTTCGGGGCATCTGTTGTCTGATTCCAGGTGAAGAGGGATTAAGCACAAACATCTCAGCGGTGAGTATCGTGGACCGTTACCTCGAACATGCCCGTATTTTCATATTCCATAATAGCGGAGATCCCAAGCTTTACCTATCCAGTGCTGATTGGATGACAAGGAACCTGAGCTATCGTATCGAGACTGTATTTCCCATTTACAATGAGAAAATCCGTAAAATGATTTTTGATATTGTGGAAGGTCAACTCAATGACAACGTGAAAGCAAGGATCATTGATAAGGAGGGGAAAAACAAGTTTGTGAAAAGTGAAACAGGACTCCCCGTTCAGTCACAAATTGAAACATACTACTATCTGAAGCGACAGCAGGAAAAGTACAACGAACTTATAGAATCAGATAGCGGGCAGAATAACTAATGATCATTGCAGAAAGAATGATACTGCAATCAGGTGAATAATATAAACGATCACGAGTAAATAGCGTTTTCTCTTTACGAACATAGTTAACTGTACTTTAAAAAGTGAAAATTGTCTGAGATCATTAATTGTTCGTAAACGGGTCTTTTCCCTTGGATGATTTTATAACGACATTGATATCATAATATTATAGAGACATGAAGAAGTCATATATATCGAGCTTTCTCATTATATCCTTGTTTCTGATGGCCAGTCAATCATGTAATGAGAGTCAGACTCAATCTGCTGAATCTCCGGTATTGACCGCTGCTCCGGCAGAAGTAGCCCTGGACAAGTACACACCTGTCCGACTGGAGACCGACCTATCAGTCCTTTCTGAAAAAGAGAAACAGATGATACCCTTGTTGGTAGAGGCGGCAAAAATCATGGACGATCTATTTTGGTTTGAAGCCTATGGAGATAAAGAGACCCTGCTAAGTGAAGTGAAAGATGCCGATACACGTCAATATGTGGAAATCAATTATGGTCCGTGGGATCGACTGGCAGGTAATCAACCTTTCGTTGAAGGAATCGGTCCTAAACCCCTGGGAGCCAATTTCTACCCTTTCGATATGACGAAGGCTGATTTTGAGGCGGCAGCAATTGAGAATAAAACGAGCTTATATACATTTATCCGCTACGACGAAAGTGGGGCCTTGCAGAGTATCCCTTACCACGAGATGTTTGAAGAAGAGGTTACCGCAGCGAGTGATCTTCTCAAACAGGCGAGTGTACTTGCTGAAGATGCTGGGCTGAAAAAGTATTTGGAACTTCGTGCTGAGGCACTACTCACCGATGAATATCAGCCTTCTGACATGGCCTGGCTAGACATGAAGACCAATACCATTGATGTAGTAATAGGACCTATCGAAAATTATGAAGACCAACTCTATGGTTATAAAGCAGCACACGAAGCGTACATCCTGGTGAAGGATAAGCCCTGGAGTGAGCGACTGGCCCGATATGCATCTCTCCTGCCGGGACTGCAAGCTAATCTTCCAGTGCCTGATGAATATAAGAAGGAAAAGCCAGGTACCGATACAGAACTCAATGCCTACGATGTCGTATACTATGCCGGAGATTGTAATGCAGGAAGTAAGACGATTGCTATTAATCTGCCCAACGACGAAGAAGTACAACTCGCTAAGGGTACGCGACGTCTGCAACTGAAGAATGCGATGCGTGCGAAATTTGACAAAATTCTGTTACCCATTTCCGAAGTGCTTATCGATGCATCACAGCGCAGCCATATCACCTTTGATGCCTTCTTTGCCAATACCATGTTTCATGAAGTGGCACATGGTCTGGGGATAAAGAATACCATTACTGGCAAGGGAACCGTGCGGGAAGCTCTCCAGGCACATGCATCTGCTCTGGAAGAAGGGAAAGCAGATGTCCTGGGACTCTTTATGATCAATCAACTCCACGATGCAGGTGAAATCGAAGGAGATCTTCACGATTACTACGTGACATTTCTGGCCAGTATTTTCCGGTCTGTGCGATTTGGTGCTTCCAGCGCACATGGTAAAGCCAATATGATTCGCTTTAATTACTTCAAGGAGCAGGGTGCCTTCGTTCGGGATAGTGCCTCAGGAACTTACAAGATTGATTTCGAGAAATTCAGGATGGCGACAGATAGTCTGAGCCAGAAGATCCTCATGCTCCAAGGGGATGGTGATTATACAAGGGTCGCAAAGCTGGTCGAGGAAATGGCGATAATCACTCCTGAGCTACAGGGAGATCTGGATCGCCTGTCAGATGCCAGTATACCTGTGGATGTAGTGTTTGAACAGGGACTCGATATATTAGAGCTGTAGCTGTCCGCGATGAAAAGTCTGGATGTGGGACTGGAAAACATCCTGCTGCTGGGAGATCCTCGGCTTAGGGAAAATTGCTCACCAGTGGTGCCGGAGGAGCTGGATGTATTAGATCATTTTGTGGATCAAATGGCATCTCTGATTGTCACTTTTCGAAAAACCTATGGTAAGGGTCGTGCCATCGCAGCTCCCCAGATCGGTTTGCTCAAAAATCTGATTGTCATAAATATTGATAACCCGGTGGCATTGTATAATCCCACCCTTTCATTCCCACACAATAAACAAGTCGAACTATGGGATGATTGTATGTCGTTTCCCAATCTGATGGTGAGAGTGAAGCGATATGACAAATGTACTGTCAATTTCAAGGATCGTGATTGGAAAGATCAGCACTGGGAATTAGAGGGAGACATGTCAGAACTTTTGCAACATGAATATGATCACCTTCGTGGTGTGCTAGCTATTGATCGGGCCATTGATAAGGATGCTTTCAAGTGGTTTGTCCCCGCTACTCCATGAGATAAAATCAGGTGATTTCGTTAAATTGGCCTTTACCAAGCACAATCGAAGACAATGTCTGATATACAACAAGCACTAAAGGAAACCTATGATGCACTACAGCATGCCACCCGTGTGGATCGGCATCTTGCAGAGTTAAATCAGGAATTGTCAGAAGCGTATAAGGAACTTGACAAACTGGAAAAGAAGCTGGAAAAGGAATTTAAAGACATTGAGCGGCTTGAAAAACTAAGTGTCAAAGGACTATTTCATCAGGTGCTTGGCAGCAAGGAAGAGCAGATTGAAAAAGAGCGACAGGAGTACCTGCAGGCCTCCCTCAAGTATGATGAAGCAAAGAAGTCAGCCAAGCTGCTTGAGTACGAAAGAGATCTTCTGGAAAAGAAAGTGCAAGATCTACCCACGCTCAAGAACCAACTGGATCAACTGGTAAAGCGAAGGGAGAAAGATTTGATCCAAAACCGAACGGATATCGGACGTCAATTGCTTGAGATACTGACACGTATCGATACCCTGCATCAGTTTGCCAATAATGTAGTGGCGGTCAAAAAATCCGGTCAGGAAGTTCAGGTAATTCTGGATCGTATGCTTGGCCATTTGCGAAAAGCTAAAAACTGGGGACAATGGGACATGGCCGGTGGAAGGCAACGGGGAGCCTCGTATATGAAGCATTCAGCCATCGACAAGGCCCGGGATCTATCGTATCATGTCAAACATCTGCTGGTACGATTTCAAAAAGACCTAAGCCATATCTATGGCCCGGAGGAATTTGACCTGCACATCCATCTGGAAAGTTTTTCCCGATTTACCGATATCTTTTTCGACAATCTCATCTCAGATTGGATCATCCAACAGAAAATCCAAAATGCCCTCAGTAACGTACAGTCTGTCAGGGATCGGGTAGCCAGGATCATGCAGTCCTTAGATGCCGAAATTCAAAAGTCAGATCAGTCGATTGCAGCACTGGAAGAACAAAGGCGACAGCTGGTACTTAAGTCCTAGAATATTAGATCTGCAGGAGACCTTCGGGCAATTGCATAGAAATGCGTTGTGCCTCTATATCAATATCTTCGATGAGTTCGGGAGCCAGGGGAATCATGATCTCTCCCTCCTCCTGTTGGATGAACGCCATATCCTGGCCCGGGTATTCCTCTACCCGAATGATTTTACCCAAAATACGTCCCGATGCAGTATCCATAATCTCAAAGCCGACCAGCATCGCAAAGGGCTCATGTGGGGAGGTTTCCAAACCGCCAGTCAGGTCGTCGGGTAGATCCCGTGTCGCTACAAATAGCGATCTGCCAGTGATTTCATGTGCTTCCTGTGGAGAGTCCAGGTCGCTAAACTTCACTTGTACAGGTCTCAATGACTCCAGTCTTTCTATTTGAAACGGAACTTTGATACCATCGATCTCCACAAATAAGAACTCCAAATCACCTATATGTTCCAGTATAGAGTCCTCCAGAGACAGACGCACTGCTCCCTCCGCACCAAAACTCTTCTTCACACGTCCGATAGGTAAAAATTCCAGATCCTGCATGTGTCTAGTTATGGTCTATGAGAGTCTCGCGCATTAAGAAACCACGGCCGGCTTGTTCCCTCCAGGACAGCCCCACGCAAGGCTCCACCTCACCAACATATTTACAAAAGGAATTAATCATCTCCCTCTCTCTATAAACGAGCCCGACACTAGCAGCATATTTTTCAATGCCATATCGTAGTTCAACGACATTTGTATCTGCTACTTGTTCTATTGTTGTCACATTAGGATAGTTGATGCCTCCAATTTCTTCTTGCATACCAATTGACAAGATCCTATGCTCCCACCTGTCGAATATTTCAATAGTTTCTCCTTTTACGAAAACCACAATATTATCTGGGAAATATGCTAGACCATCCCACTCTAAGCTATCTTTTAAGGGAAATACGAGCGGCATGAAGCGAAGATTATCCTCCACATAAAAGGCCTGATTGACGGTACGACTTTCTACAATGACATCCATGATTTCCCAGGGGTCACCGAG
>JAUILM010000173.1 GCA_030432855.1 Bacteroidia bacterium | reverse complement strand
CATCCCACCTATGAGAAGACTGAACACAATCACACTCAGATGACCCGTATCAGCAAGGGCAGTAATCGCATATTTCTCCACAACTTCCAGAATAGACAGCAGTATATAAAAGGGAGCATCGATTCGTAATCCACCCGCAATGATCGCACCTGACCAAATGCCGGCGAACAGCGCCACAAAAACCTCCTTGAAAAGCAATGCCAGTATCACAGCCAGCAAAGGCGGGACGATACTAAGCCAAAGTGGCAAACTAATCAGTCGGGTATTACCTGAACGACTCTTGGATAAGTGATAGAGTTTTAGACTACCAGCTGGATTCTGTACACTTAATAAGTGCCCTTTACGAGATAGTGGCTGTTGAATACTTCCTCGTCCATCTTGAAAATAGACCCTTTGTTCTTCACCATTAATCAAGAATGTGGTAGTGTCCGAAAATGGCCCCGAAATCTGAAGAAGATCACTGTCATCCGTGTTTGTCAGCGTAAAATCCTGAGCTGCCAATCTGCTAGTGCTGGAAAAAGCTCCAAATAATATGATGGAGGCTATTAAGAGGCATCTCAGAAACATATATTGCATTTTTTTCACGTTAGAGAGAAAGAAACAAATTATTTGCTAAAAAATAGAAAGTCTAATACGACTAAAGCCTATGAAAAAAGGACTGCATTTGTTATTTCCATTATGCTTTCTTACGTTGCTTTCTGGCGCTGTCTTTGGTCAGTCATTTGAACCATGGAATATACCATTTTCTGTGGACGGTACAGCTCTTGCAAATCCGCTGGCAGGTGGACTGAATGCACCCCAGTTTTCTACGCTGGATTTGAATCGAGATTCGACATCGGACCTTATGGTTTTTGATCGAAGTGGAAATATATTACTCACCTACTTACGAGATAAGGATGCCCCTGCAGTCCTAACCTACGCACCAGAATACCAGGATCAATTTCCGGCCCTGGTGGACTGGGCTCTCTTCCGCGATTATAATGGAGACGGTGTGGAAGATATCTTTACATACTCCACTCTGGGAGCACCTGGCTTTGACGTCTATCGGGGATCTTACAATAACAGCTCTTTTTCCTATGAAAAACTCATCTTCAATAATCCCACTGGAGTACTGGGATACCCCACATCCAGTGGGGCTATTGCCAACATTTATTGCACTGCCGCAGACATCCCTGCTGTTGTAGATGTTGATGGAGATGGGGATCTTGACATTCTGAGCTTTCAGTCAGATGGGACCAAAGTTTTCTTTTATAAAAATCTGTCCATAGAGCAGGGTTTTGATACCGATAGTCTTGATTTCATTTTGTCTGATAGATGCTGGGGGAAAATCGTGGAGAGCTTCAACAGCAATGATGTGGTTTTATCTTCCGACCCTGAGACCTGTCCGGTCAGCCTCATTACTGCTCGCCATCATGGAGGTTCGACCGTTACTACTCTCGATGTAGATTTTGACGGTGACCAGGAGCTACTTTTAGGGGATCTAACTTATGAAACCCTTCTATTTCTTACCAACGGCGGCACACCCGACCAGGCATTCATGACGGCTCAACAACAGAATTTCCCGGACTATGATGTTTCGGTATTCATACCCTTCTTTCCGGCAGCTTACATCCAGGATTTTGATGGAGATGGTCTGTCTGACATGATAGCAGCTCCTAACCAGCAAGATGCTCGGGAAAACATTGATGTAGCCTGGCGTTACCAGGGAGTAATGCAGGACGGAGAACTAGAATTTAGATTTCAACGCTCCGACTTATTGGTGTGTGAGATGCTTGATTTTGGTACAGATGCAAGTCCGCTCTTTTTCGATTACAATGGAGATGGTGTGCAAGATCTGATTGTCGGGAGTCGATTTCACAAAAACTATGATCCGGATTTTCCCTCCAGTCTCTTTCTATTTGAGAATACAGGCACTAATACCAGCCCTGACTTTACACTTATTGATGAGAATTGGCTCCAACTTGAGACCATTACCGAGGAAGTAGATGCACTGGCACCCACGGCATCGGACATCGATGGCGACGGAGATCTTGACCTGATCGTAGGTAATAAGCGAGGCAAATTATTCTTTATTGAAAATATCGGCATCTTCGGCGGCCCTTTTGAAGCCGGCGAGATTGTTTATCCATGGTTTGATATAGATGTTGGATTCAGTAGTGTTCCAGCTGTTGCCGATGCTGATCAGGATGGGGTGAAGGATCTCCTCATCGGTGAAGAGAGAGGCAATATCAACTTCGTCCGTAACCTGGGATCAGCCATTAACCCGGTATTCAATCCTGACCTGACCAGCCCGGATAATTCGGAAGACTTTGGAGCCATTGATGCAGGTCAAAACCTGGCAGTGTTTGGACTGGCCGGACCTACGACCTTCATAAGTGAAGGTGAGGAATACTTGCTGGTAGGTAGTGCTCCCGGAAATTTCCTTCTATACAATCTGGCAGACAATCTGCTAGAAAATGTAGGCATCCCCCTGGAGTCCGAACTGAATGTGCTGAAGGATGGTGAACGATCGAGAGCGACTATTCATGACCTGGATGCTAATGGTTATCTTGATATACTGGTGGGTAGCAGTCGGGGTGGATTAACGCTATATCGCACCAGTATGCGATCAGACCAAATAGTGCCCACACGAGAGTCTAAGCTAGCTTCAATAGATATGCAGTTATACCCTAATCCAGCGGGTCAGCGACTTCATGTCAAGACAGAGGATTCGGCGATTCAATCGGTAAAAATATACAGCCGGACCGGACAGGTGATCACTGCCTGGGAAGGGAAGCGTCCCGATGTCTCTTTTGACGTACAGCACCTCGAACCAGGTATCTATGTGATGACTATATATACGAATAAGGGAACAGCTACACGCAATTGGGTCAAATTCTAGGCTTAACCATAGTTCCTCTCGCCAAACAAGAGACTACCGATGCGCACCATGGTACTGCCTTCTTCCAGGGCGATCTTATAGTCTCCCGACATCCCCATCGAGATATGACTAAAATGCGGATCATCAGTGAAGTACTGGGATTTCAAATGGTTGAAGGCTTTCTTTAGTTTTTTGAATTCCTGTCGTACCTGATTTTGATCACTGGTAAATGTGGCCATTCCCATTACTCCGCATATGCGTATGTACGGTAGATCTGTATTCTTAATCTCATTCATAAAGTCATCCAACTGCTGGGGATCTATACCGTACTTGGAAGATTCCTCCGCAATCTTGATTTGCAACAAGATATCTGTAACCCAATTGTTTCTTCCTGAATACTTATCAATTTCCTGCGCGAGCTTTAGCGTATCCACTGAGTGAATCATGTGGGCATGCGGGATCAAATGTTTCACCTTTTTAGTCTGCAGATGACCTATCATATGCCACTGAATATCATCTGTCATAGACGCGGCTTTGTCCACCAGCTCCTGCACTCGATTTTCTCCAAAGATTCTTTGTCCCTTCTCATAGAGTTCCTGGATCATCGCAATCGGCTTTGTCTTTGAGACAGCAACCAGAGTGCCGCCAGCAGATTCGATTTCTTCCAATATCTCTTCGTACGAATTAAGCATGTGATATTTTATATTAGTCTCACTTCAAAATCTTCAACAAAAATAGCGGTATGTAGTTACAATTTTAGAGAGATGATTGATAAAGAAAATCCAAGGCAGTCATTTGGAATACATCCATACAAGATATTTGTATATCTCATCATTGCCGGCATTACTGTCCTCTTTCTCAGTCTTAGTATTGCTTACGCTTATACCAGAGTACAGTCAAGCTTTCCGGCCATAAAACTGCCGTGGGTCTTTCTCCTAAATACTGTAGTGCTTCTGGCAAGCTCAGTAATGCTCATCAGAGGTAAAAAGCACTATCAAAAAGATGATGGCAGCGAGCTTAAGCAAGCGCTTCAGTACACAATCGTGCTGACGCTTATTTTTCTCGTCGGTCAGGGTTACGGTTGGTATGAATTATTTCAGCGAAATATATCATTACCTCAAAACAATGGGATGGCCTATTTATACCTGATTTCGGGAGTGCATTTTGCGCATGTTCTGGTGGGGTTACCTTTCCTCTGGGAATTCTACAGAAAGGCGAAACGTGATATAGTCGAACCGGTAAGTGCCTTATTGTATTTCTCTGATCCTGTAAAAAAAATGAAGTTGGATCTTCTGAATGTGTATTGGCACTTTCTCGATGGCTTATGGATATATCTGGTTATATTTTTTGCTGCAAATTATCTTTTAAATAGCGATATCGTTTTTTAATTATCCGTCGATATCGCTTGTAATAATCTCGGTAATAACTTACGCTGTTGGAAACACCCTGCTGCTTCTCAAGTACATCATCACGGACATCCTGACCTGCAGGTTGTGGTAAGAAACCTTGCTCCTGCATCCAAAGATCGTTGAATATCTTACTCAGGTAGCGACTTCCATGATCAGAAAGCAGGATCACGACCACGTCATCCTCAGTGAGTTGATCCTTCATCTGATATACGGCCTGTAGAGCAGCTCCACTTGAATAGCCCACAAAGAGGCCTTCCTCCTTCGCTAATTCACGTACTTTCAGCGCTGCATCTTTGTCTGATACCCGAACAAATTCATCTATTACTGAAAAGTCCATATTGGCAGGAATGATCGTCTTACCCAATCCTTCAATGCGAATGGGTTTGATGACACTTCGGTCATACACACCTGACTCATGAAATTTCTTCAGTACAGATCCATGACCATCCACTGCAATCACCTTTATATCAGGATCCTGTTCTTTCAAGAAACGACCTGTACCTGAAATCGATCCACCTGTACCGGCGCAACAGATATAGTGCGTGATCTTCTTGTCTGTCTGCATCCAAATCTCTGGACCTGTAGTCAGGTAATGAGCCTCCATATTATCCGTATTGTAATTCTGATTCAGATAATATGAATTGGGAATGCGATCTCTTAATGACTTGGCTTGCGAATAGTAAGATCTCGGATCTTCTGGAGCTACAGAAGCCGGGCACACTACTACCTCTGCTCCCAAAGCTTTAAGGCCTTGTATCTTTTCTTCACTTGCTTTTGATGTGATTGTCAGGATACATTTATATCCTTTGATAGCACAGGTTAAGGCGAGACTAAAACCCGTGTTTCCAGAAGTTGCTTCGATAATCGTTGCACCTGGCTTGATCTTACCAGCCTGCTCAGCCTTCGCTATCATATATCGAACAATTCGATCCTTGGCCGACAATCCCGGATTATAAGCTTCGACTTTCGCCAGCACAGTAGCCTTGATACCGTCGAGATTCTGAAGTTTAACTAGGGGGGTGTTGCCAATGGTTTCTAAAACATTATCAATGATCATAATGCAGCTTAGCTTTGTGCAAGTTTTGAACTAATTCGCTTAGCGAAGGTCCGGATTTTAATCCGATTCTCCATGTAAACAATAGATTAATATCGTCCTGTCATTCAAGTAAATACATAATTACCATATCATTACTCATTGATATTCAACTACGTAGACTTAACAACTATAGGTTCTATAGAGGCTTTCGCATAGGCTATGGATTTTAGTACTTTTCGATCGGATTTCCTGTAAACCAGATATTGTCCATCCTTCTCCACAATCTCCCCTTCCATCGCTTTATGATCACGATAGTGTACGACCGTAGCCTCTGCTTCTTCCATGGTTTTGCAGACTTTGCTCATATTTGATCTTTGCACTTCATCGAAGATTTCTCTAAATCTATCTGCCAGTCCAAATTCAAGAATAGCACCGGAGAGCACATATTGCAGGTCAGCAAAAGCATCTGCCACCTCTGTAAGATCCTTATTTTCAATTGCCTCCTTTAGCTCTGCCAACTCCTCTTCCAGCAGATTTATCCTCAATGCACATCGATCCGCCGATGGGATGA
Source organism: Bacteroidia bacterium (assembly GCA_030432855.1). Classification (GTDB taxonomy): domain Bacteria; phylum Bacteroidota; class Bacteroidia; order Chitinophagales; family Saprospiraceae; genus JABDMH01. The sequence continues at coordinate 3,512 of JAUILM010000173.1, read as the reverse complement.
GAGGCTCACCTTCAATCGGCAAATCAAATACCTGGTGAAATTTGGCCACATCACTCAAAGCTTCAGGTTCTTTGTACTTCATTTTCTATGTCTTTGCTATTGCAAAAGTATTAGTTAAATTTTAATATTTAGAGTTTCATTCATGTTTCACGCTGACACTTAAGTCAGCTTACTGAGGATCGTATGTCGAATTACTGTATTGGAATCACCGGGGGTATTGGTGCTGGAAAAACCACCATTGCGGACATGTTTTCGCTCTTGGGTGTACCGGTCTATAGTTCGGATGACCGGGCAAAGTTCCTAATGGCCCATGATGAGTCTGTGATAGAAAATGTGATTGAATTACTGGGCACGGAGGCTTACCATGCCGATCGAACACTCAACAGACAATTTGTTGCTTCATCCATTTTCGATAATCTCGTAATGCTATCAAGAATTAACGGAGTTGTGCATCCCGCAGTGGAAAGGGATTTCAAATCCTGGCAAGAACAATTTGATGTACCCTTTGTATTAAAAGAAGCAGCCTTGATCTTTGAAAGCGGATCGTTTCTCTCCATGGATGCAGTTATAAACATCCATGCCCCTATCGATATCCGAATAAAAAGGGTGATGATCAGGGATCAAGCTAATGTTGAGTCTGTAAAGAAAAGGATGCAACACCAGTGGCCGGATGATCGCCGTCAGCAAATGGCTGATTTCACCATATTGAACGACGGTACTAAATCGTTAATCAGGCAGGTCATCGATTTAAACAATCATTTGACAAAGATCTGTAACCATTAAAAGACAACGTATGAGCAAAACAAAGAAGTCCGGTGACTATATAGCGATAGAGAATCAATATGGTGCACATAACTACCATCCATTGCCGGTAGTTTTGAGCCGTGGTCAAGGAGCCTCCGTATGGGATGTAGAAGGTAAAAAGTACTTTGACTTCCTCTCGGCCTACTCCGCTGTCAATCAGGGCCATTGCCATCCCCATATTATTAAAGCATTGACAGATCAGGCAGCTCAGTTGACATTAACCTCCCGGGCTTTTTACAATGATCAATTGGGTAGGTTTGAAAAGTTCGCTGCTGAATTTTTTGGGTTTGATAAACTACTACCCATGAATAGTGGAGCTGAAGCCGTTGAGACGGCTCTGAAACTCTGCCGAAAGTGGGGTTATGAAAAAAAGGGTGTCCCCATTAATAAAGCAAAAATCGTGTTCGTTAGCGGTAATTTTCATGGACGCACCCTGGGAGTTATTTCAGCATCTGTTGATCCAAGTAGCACAGGAGGCTTCGGTCCCTACATGCCTGGATACCAGGTCATACCATATAATGACCTCGCCTCACTAGGTACAGCATTGCTGGATCCTGAGGTTGTAGGTTTTATTTGTGAGCCTATTCAGGGTGAAGCTGGGGTGATCGTTCCAGATGACGACTATATTCCGGGTGTGCGCGAGCTTTGTTCAAAACACAACGTACTGTTCATAGCTGATGAAGTGCAAACAGGTATCGCCAGAACAGGTGCAAGGATTTGCTGCGATCATTATGAGGTGAAACCCGATATCCTTATTCTGGGAAAGGCCCTATCGGGAGGCGTACTACCCGTTTCTGCAGTTCTGGCCGACGATGATGTCATGGAGGTGATAAGGCCGGGAGAACATGGCTCAACATTTGGTGGGAATCCGCTGTCTTCGGTGGTTGCTGTGGCCGCCCTGGAAGTGATACAGAGAGAACATCTAAGTGAGCGTGCCGAAAAACTTGGTATCAAATTTCGTGAAAGCCTTCAGGCACTGGAAGAAAATCCAATGATCACTGACGTTCGGGGTAAGGGGCTGCTCAACGCGATAGAATTAGATATCGATGAAGGTTCGGACCTGGCATGGCAGATTTGTCTTGATCTCGCAAAATCCGGTTTGCTGGCGAAACCTACGCATGGCAATATTATCCGATTTGCTCCTCCTTTGGTCATTACAGAGGAAGAACTTGATCAGGCTACTCAAATAATTCTGAAAGTCTTCAATAAAGTGGAATCGATGAGCGTTTGAATGCCAATAGCGGGGATTTAGATGCACAATCTCATCTCCTGCCGACAGAAAGACATGTTTCTTATTAAATAATTCAATAATCTATAGTTGCCTAATAATCTTTACCTTTTACATTAGCTATTGTTAAATTTTTCTAAATTCGTTTTTGCGATGCAATCGCAACCAGATGAATGACTTTAGGAAAAGAGGTAAACAAAAAACAACTATGAGGAAACATGCTTTTACATGCATATTCGTTTCCTTCCTTTCATTCTGCATGTATGGACAACGCACTGCAGTTTATACGGAAGCCAACGCACATTTCAAAAAAGGACTTGAGTTTTTCGATCTTGGCTTATATGGAATGGCCCAGGCTGAATTTGAGGAAGTACTGACTGATCAGACACCCGTCAACGAACCCGAATACAGAATTATAAAGACCAAATCTGAACTGTACCATGCACGATGTGCTGTGCGACTGGATCAACCGGATGCACAGAAACTCATGCTCGATTTCGTACGGAAAAACCGGCCCGATCCGACTGCTAATAAGGCGCTCCTGGAATTAGCTGATTACTACTTCAATACCCGAAAATACGATGAAGCTATCGAGTTCTTTGCGATGATGAATCAAAGTGGATTCACTGAAGAAGAACGTACAGAAATAACCTTCAAACACGCCTATTGTCTATTTGTCAAACAGCGATTTGATGAAGCAAAAGCCAAATTCGCTCAGGTGATGAATAACGATGGGCCCTACTACTATCGAAGTAACTATTATTATGGGATGGCGAGCTTCTATGGCGAAGATTACGAGGAAGCCGTAGAAAGATGGAAAATAGCTGAACAGTCTCCAGAATATAGGCTGGTGATCCCCTACTACATTGCGCAGGTGTATTTCACAGAAGGTAGATATGATGATGTGATCAATTATGCAGGGCCATACGCTACTCGACAAGGTGTCAAGAATAGAACTGATCTGCATCAATTGATTGGACAGGCATATTTTGAAAAAGGTGATTACGAAAGTGCGCTGGGATTTTTGGAGTATTACGAGAGTCAGTCCAAGAAGATGCGGGAGGAAGATTTCTATCAACTGGGATTTGTACAATATAAAAACGGGAAGTACAAAGAGGCGATTGACAATTTCAAGCAACTTGATAAAAGTGAGAGCGAACTTGGTCAGTCCGCTATGTTTTATCTGGCAGATTGTTACCTCCGGGAAGGTGATCGCGCCTCAGCACGCAATGCCTTTCAAAAGGTGAGCCGACTGGACTTTGATCCTAAAATGCAGGAAGAAGCACTGTTTCACTTTGCCAAATTATCTGTGGAACTACATTTCGACCGCGATGCTGTAAATGCATTGCAACGATTTCAGCCCACTTCGGTCTACTATACACAGGCACAAGAGCTACTCAGTGAAACGCTGGTGAATACTAATGATTACAAACAGGCGATTCGCATCATAGAGCGACTTCCAGAGCAAACACCCCGCATC
>JAUILM010000172.1 GCA_030432855.1 Bacteroidia bacterium | reverse complement strand
TGGTCGGCCGTCAGGAGCTGTGCTTTCTGCATAATAGTTTTCAGCAAGAACTCGCGGTAGGGTTTAAGATTGATAAGATGTGGCTCGCTAAATGATCCCTTATCGTATACTTCAGTAAAGTCCTCATCAGGATCGAACTCACAAGCGCAGGCAGCCTGATGCAAAGCGGGGTAGGCCATCATATCATTTATCCAGACATACTCAATACGTGCTCTTTCTCTCTCCATAAATTTAGGATCGAGATTAGCCGCTTTCGACTGATAGTGCTTGAGAAAAGCACCGGACTTAATACGATCGTGACGAAGTGCATCTTTAAAGGAAGGAGGATCCATTTCAAATCTTGAAATGTCCTGCAGGTTATTCGCTTCAACAAATCGTTGATACTTCTGCAGATAGGTATTGGATTCTGCACCTCTTCCCGAATAACTAATTTCATCTTCGATTTCCATGGTTAGATCCGATCCCGGATCCAAATATATCTCAGTCTGCAACTGGTCATCAAATACCAGATCTATGTAGGTTGAAGATTTCAAAGGGATCTGAATAAATGCCTCACCCTGATCTATCCGTAAAGTAGTGTCAAGTCCCGGAAAAGATAAACTACACTGCTTCAATTCGTTATGGCTTATGATCTTAAGAGACGCATCAATAGCCGGAGCTTTCGACGCCTTGCGTTTTGTGTCAGAGACACAACTATGCAACATAGGAAGAGAAAGCAATAAAAGCTTGAGTAACAGTCTCATAAGTTATGAAGGACGTTTGGAACAGTAAGTAAGGTAAATCGATGTTCGGTTACTTATCGATCGGTCTGAACTTTATACGAAGTTAGTCATTATTTTAGTACAGCTGCGGGGCAAAGATTTTCGCAGAGGTACTATAAGGACCAGAGAGAAGTCATATTCCTGGTCAAAAGAGCAGATATTCTACAATAAAATATATTTTTGGGACTTCAAATAATAACAGAATGGCAAGAGAAATTGCACTAAGAGATGCACTGAATGAGGCAATGAGCGAAGAAATGCGGAGAGATGAGACCGTATTTCTGATGGGAGAGGAGGTCGCAGAGTATAACGGCGCTTACAAAGTGAGTAAGGGAATGCTTGATGAATTTGGTGAGAAGCGTGTGATCGATACACCCATCACCGAGCTGGGCTTTGCCGGACTGGGCGTTGGTGCGGCAATGAATGGTCTTAGACCGATTGTTGAGTTCATGACCTGGAACTTTGCCATCCTGGCATTTGATCAGATTGTCAACAATGCTGCAAAGACATTGTCTCAATCAGCGGGTGAGTTCAATTGTCCGATTGTTTTTCGTGGACCTTCCGGTTCTGCCGGACAATTGGCACAACAACATTCTCAAATGTTCGAAAGTTGGATGTCCAACACACCGGGTCTTAAGGTGATCTCGTGCACAGATCCCGCAGATGCAAAAGGTTTGCTCAAATCAGCTATCCGGGATAATGATCCTGTCTGTATGATGGAGTCTGAAGTACTCTACGGTATGAAAGGAGAGGTGCCTGAGGGAGAATACCTGGTTCCCATCGGAAAGGCAGCGGTAAGAAGGGAGGGAACAGACGTCACCATTGTCTCATTCAATAAGATGATGGAAGAGGTTAAGAAGGCTGCTGAGGAGCTTGCTAAGGATGGTATTTCTGCCGAAGTCATTGATTTGAGAACCATTCGACCGCTAGATCATGAAACCATCGTCAACTCGGTAAAAAAGACGAATCGACTGGTCGTCGTGGACGAATCCTGGCCATTTTCCGGCGTAAGTGCCGAGGTGGCGTATGAGGTACAGAAGTATGCTTTTGATTACCTTGACGCTCCTGTCACCAGAATCAATTCTGCCGATACATCACTACCTTATGCTCCGACCTTGGTGGAGGCATATCTTCCTAATCCGGAGAAAATCATTAAGGCAGTGAAAGACGTACTATACGTCTCCTAAATGAGGTGCTCTCTTAATAGCACGCTTCTTGTCCTTTTGGTCTTTGTATTTGCAATAGGTTGTAAATCAGATGATAAGGACCATGGGGCTGATGCTTTAAATCAAGAGACAATTAAGACCCATGGAGATCCATCCAACGAATATGTGCTTTCTCAGGGAGATTCCATATTTGTCCGCACCGTTGGGTCCGGCCCACCCATTCTGATCATTCACGGGGGACCTGGTATGGATCATTCGTACTTATTACCACATATGGATGCGCTGGCCGATAACTACCAGCTGGTATATTATGATCAGCGGGCAAGTGGTCGGTCTCAGATAGATGTAGATAGCACGACAGTATCCATGCAGGGATTTCTCACAGACATGGAATCCATCCGTAAACATTACAACTTTGACAGGTGGCATGTGATGGGACATTCGTGGGGAGGCTTGCTGGGTATGTGTTATGCCCTTGAGCATGAGGATAGACTTCAGAGTTTGCTATTGATCAATTCTACAGCTGCCAGCACTGAATTACAGGAACAGGAGCAAGAATTGCTGGTGCAGAGGGAGTCTGAGGAGGATAGAAAGGCGCGTGAAGCCATTATTCAGTCTCCGGCATTTCAAAATGGTGAGACTTCAGCTTACGAGGAACTGTACCGCCTCATTTTTACACAGGAGTTCTATGATAAGTCGTATATCGATAGCCTGGTGCTGGATTTTCAGCCAGACTTCGCATCTTCAGGTGCCAAATTGAGGTTTCTCAGTAAAGACTTCTCAGATGTAGATCTTAACGAGAGGCTGCAGGAAATGAAAGTACCAACCTTGATTTTGTATGGAGCACATGATGTACAGAGTACCACTTCAGGACCATCATTAGCCAGGCAGATTCCCGAAAATGAATTTGTAGTTTTAGAGAAGTCAGGACACTTTCCATTTGTGGAATCAAAAGAGGATTTCTTTACAACGGTTCGCACCTTCTTAATGTCTGCGAATCAGAATATCAACTTGTAGAATTGATTACATCTACATTGGCAAGAAAAATGCTAAAGATATAGCATTCTACTTTGCGTATTCCATAGTTTTCCGTTCATAGATAAGACATTAGCTTTCATGCTGTGATGCAATGCATTAACTTCATGAGGGGTTATTTATATGACTAGCCAGGAAAATGACGAGGAAATTGACGTTGGACTTCACTAAGTTGGATATCGAAGACTATCTACATGCTTCGATACCTGTACGATTTCAAAATACGACCCCTGGAGGGTTTGAGGATCTTATTGCTCATTTCTTCCGAGTGCGAGGATACAACCTAAAATCTACTGATTATAGTCAGGACTTTGGAGTGGATATGATCCTGGATCAGGATGGAATAAAGACTGCTGTGAAGGTTCTACGGTATTCAGCTACTCACAAAGTCGGTAAGAATGATCTGCTGCCCTTGATAAAAGCCAGAAATTATTATCGCTGCAAGCACGCGATGTTGATTACTACATCTTCATTCGACGATCCTGCACGCACCCTGGGACTGGATGAAAAAATAATCCTCTGGGACTGGCATTTTCTACTTAGAGCGCTTACAGACACCTTTCTTGAAGGTATTCACTATGAGGACTATTTTGAGAAATATCCTGCTTCCATCACAGTAAAGGACAGTCTCAAACTAGAGATTGAATCCGTGGATTTCAGCAAATCCCGATTTAATACTGCGGGTCGGGCTTTTGTGAAGGCACACCTGACTAACATGGGAGAGGAGGATATCAATATAAAGTGTGAGCTGCCCAGTCTGGTAAAAAAGGATCGCAGCCAGTATCGATCTTCAGGCTGGCAGGAAGACACTTTTAATGAAGGCATACTCTATGCAGGCTCAACGGTAGAGGTTGTATTTGCTTTTCCTAAAAAACACATCGCAAAATTTGATACCAGAGACCGCATCGTGGTTAGCATCCGTCAGGAGAACCATGAAGATCTAATTAATCTGGAGCAGAAACTTTCCAACGTCAAACAAGAGTGTTTTCTGGTGACTTTCTGTTTTGACAGGGATTCCACTGAATATGCGGAAATGATCGCTTTCCGGGATCAGATTCTCAGTAGGAGTGTTCTGGGACGTGTACTTATCCGATTATATTATACGATCGGGCGCACCATGGTCAGGATGTTCTCAGCCATACCTCAGATACGCTATGTCATGGGACCATTGCTCTTGCCGGTTATCCGATTTCTTGCAGCCTTTGTGGAAATTAAACAGGATTTAAACGCTGGTCATCAGAGTTGAGCTAATAACCGCTTCTTCTGGACCTCAAATTCAGCATCTGTGATTACACCCTTCTTGTGGAGTTCAGCTAATTTTTCCAGGCGAATATAGACGTCCTCCGCTTTTTTATCAGGGACATCAGCCGGTTGCTTTTCCTTTGCTTCGGGATTGTCAGAAGTGTGGTTAGGTTCGGCTTGTTCACCATTGTTTTTCTTCTTTTCCATATCCTTGGCCACCTGCTTACCTTTCTCAAACTCCCGTTTATAGATTTCTTTCGCCTTATCGAAATTGAAGTTCATGAAGTCACCGCCTGTACTGAAGTGCCAGATGAACACCTGACCAATAGAGTAAGTAGAAGCTCCACTTAAGACAGACATAGTCACACCACCCAGAATCGATCCGATACCCGGTACTGATTTGACCAGAGATGCTCCCATACGGGCCATAGTACTTCCCGCTATTGCAGATATCCAACTTTTGCCGGAAGATTCCTTAAAATCCTCGCCATACAACTTGGCCAGCTGCTTTAACATATCCAGCTGAACAGCGGATACGGCTGCAATATCCAGAAGTGGAATAGGTACAAGTCCAGCTCCCAGCGAATACATGACGTGACTCTTTACTATGTCCTGCGCAAGATCGTTTCGATCATCCATGGTGTCTACATTTAGTTATTTGCTCCTTTAAAGATAAGCGCTAAAAGGGCATAGAAGTTCATCAATTAGACCATATCCTTTCAGCCAACCGACAAACTTGCGGTATCAAACGATATATCACTCGCTCTTGGGTGACGTAGTAAAGATTTTTTCCTGTACATCGGATGGAATGGCATCCTTATGAAGCATTATTGCGATGGTATTCTTCATAACATATCCTTTGGAGGCAAATAGGTATCCATTCAGACCTGGTCTTTCTCCCCATGAATTCTTCACATAATAATAGGGAGTACCATTCTGATCTTCAGCACGACCAACAATATGCATAAGATGATCATCTGTGAGCGTATAAGCGTCAAACTGATCCTGTCTGGAGGCATCGGTCACCGTATGTTCTTGAGTAGGTGCACGAAAGGCCTCATTCACTTCAGCCAGTTCTTTAGTATTTACATCGGGATATATTGCCAGACCCCGCGCCGAAGAAAATCCACGATCGGAAATATCACAGTCCCAGACCATCGAATGACCTTGCGCCAAAGCGTAATCAATTGTTTGTAACAAGTCATCAACAGAAATATTGAAGTAAGACTGATGCGCGTAATTATCAGGAATTTCCAGGACAACTTTTTCATTGAAGGGGTAAGTGGAAAATGAAGTCAGAGAGACAAAATCAGTGGGGTCAATGTCCACAAATGCATCTGCAAATTCCCTGGGATTATAGGTCTTGCCCTGATAGGTAAACGACTTGGGAAAGGGCCCCAGATGTTTATCCAATAGCATATTAAATCTGAATTCCCAATCATCCGGGATTTCACCAGTTTCAATGATACCATCCAACATACCTTTTAAATCCTTTACCATAGGACCATGACTATGCCGGGTTTTCCCATCGGTGAGTCCCGTATAGGCCTCTTCAGGGACCGCGCCATATCGGGTATACATTCGCATTACATCATGCCCCAGACTACCTTCGCTAAAGTTGGCCAATCCATGATATCGTATGTACTTTCTGGCTTTGTCCAGGTATGTCATCCGAACGAAGAACATCTCGGACAAATCAACAGGATCTTTGCCTGATTTTGCCAATTCTGACTCGATAAACGAACTGGTGCTAAAGCTCCAGCAGGTTCCACTGCCAGCCTGATCTTCGATCGGGTTGCAATCTATCTGATGAGTGAAAGTCAAGACATAATCCGACTTGGGAACGATAATAGTGTCCTGAGCATCAAGGACAAAGAGAGTGAGAAGAAGAGCAGAAGCTATCAGAATGGTACGCTTAAAAGTGAATGTCATTTGAAAGATCAATTAGGTATAAGTAATCTGAATATATAGAGAATTGCACGATGTAAGCAAGTAAAGGTACAGTTATAAAAAATATCGGAAGGGGGGTAAATATATAAGCTCGGAAGTATGAATTGTTAAAGATTTAGTTAAAGTGTTAATATCAAACACATTGCAAATTAGGCATCTATTTTGCCAAATATATTATGTAGTTTTAATTTTGAATAACACCTTCTGCAATGGCAGGAGACCCTTGAATGTATGTTTAATTTATCGACCCTAAAACAAGAATTACCCATGAGTAGGACGATTACAAGAACATTACTTCAGTGCTTTTTATTGTCTGGGATGGCACTGATTTTCCTAACTAACAATGTCCAGGCGGCAGAATCAGCGCTCGGAGGCAATCCATATCATTGCCCTGAGGAGCATGTGTATTTGCAATGTGGAGAGCTGCACGATAATCTGGATTATTATGGTTATCCCAAAGCGGCATATGGTTACAACGTGCACATTTACGGTCCATGGACAGAAAAGTGGCTGGACAAATGTGGTCGTGGTAAGATCATCAGAAAGTGGAAGATAAAATACCACTATGATGAGTACTGGTGTCAGCAGACTATCCACATTAAAGATTCCTATGGAGGCCATGCTTTCGATGGAAGTAAAGATGTACACTGGCCCAAAGATTACCACTATAAGCAATGTGGTGGCTCTATGCATCCAGACCATCTACCGCATTATTACAATTGGCCTGAATTCAAGCACCATGGATGTGCAGAACTTGGCCTGCGCTACGAGGACAAAGTACATCCATACCATGCTGATCCGCATGATTCAGGATATGGATCAGGTGGTGGTTATGGCTATGGTGGTTATCATCACAAACCTTGTAAAGTAATTTACAGACACTGGGAGCTTATCGACTGGTGTCAGTACAACAGCGGATATGGTGGTGGTCACTATTCCGGTAAGTGGACTTATATCCAAAAGATATATCTATATGACGAAAAGGCACCGAAATTTTACGAATGTCCTGATGACATGGAGGTGAATGGTGGTGACTGTGATGGTGAAAAGACCTACGTTAAGATACCAAAGATCAAAGCACATGATGAGTGCAGTGAGGTGTACTATGCCTATTCCAGAAAATACCTCGGAGACGGATCCAGTCATTATGGATATGGACACGGCTACGGTAGTGGATATGGTAATGTAAATTATAGCGGAAACGACGCCAGCGGCTATTATCTGCCGGGTAAGACGAAAGTGACTTTCACGGCATTTGATGTCTGTGGTAATGCTACAGAATGCTCCATGATCGTCAACGTAGAAGCCGAAGACACCAAGGCGCCTAACGTCAGTGCACTTTCTTCTGTGACTGCTGTATTGATGATGACCGATACCAATGAGGGTATGATCGAAATATGGCCAAAGGAATTTGATCGCAGTAGTTATGACAACTGTACAGCACAAGAAGACTTAAAGTTTAAACTTGAGCCGTCAGTCTTTACCTGTGAGGATTTTGGTAGTAATCAGGTCAAATTTACAGTGGAAGATCAGGCTGGAAACTCTGACTACGTGATGGTGGAGGTAATTATTCAGGCTAATAGCTTCGAATGTTTAGGCGGTACACTAAGTGGTGAAGTAGTCAACAGTGATTCGGAAGAAGGCATTGAGGATGTACAGGTGACTTTGATGGAAGGTATGATGAAGCGAACTGACAAGGAAGGAGTATTCGCCTTTGATAATATTCCACTCGGTAGAGCACTTGAAGTTACACCTACTAAGACGTCCAATCCTATGGAAGGTGTTGACATGTATGATTATGCCTTGCTATCACTGCATGTTGAAGGTATCAGAGAGCTAAAAGAGCCTGAGCAATTGATTGCTGCGGACATTGATCAAAATGATGTAGTGGATTTCCGAGACCTGATGGCTCTGCAAAATATGCTGATCGGTATTGAGCATGATTTCAATGGCACAGCAGGTTGGTACTTCTATCCGGCAGATTATGAGTTTCCGGATACGGTTTCTCCGCTTCTGGCTGAGATGCCGTCATCTTTCAAGATCTCTCCATATGATGGTGGGGACATGAACTTGAAGTTCGAAGCTATCAAAATAGGAGATATTGGAACACTACAACTTGAAGTAGAAACCGACGATATTGAGGCTCGGGAAGGATTACTGGTCACAGATAATCAACTGGCCGAAAGTGGAGAGGTAATGACCATTCCATTCCGATTTGCTGATGCAACTTCTGCCAATACTCTCAGCTTGACGGTAGATATTGATCCTTCGAAGTTGGATATTCTCGAGATTCGAGATGGCAAATTAGCTCAGAATGGAAGCGTCAATTTCTCAAATATTGGCAACGATGAGGGAGCTTTGGCAGCAACCTGGTTCTCTCTCAATGAGACTTCCTTTTCTGCAAATGATGTATTGTTTGAAGTAGTAGTACAGGCTAAGCAGGAGTTGTACTTAAGTCGTGCTTTAGATATCAACTCGCAATTAGCTGAGGCTAAGGCTACTGGAGTAACAAGCGGCACTCAGTCACTGGCATTGAAGTATGCTGAAAATTCAGCTGATGATCGCCTTGCAGTCTTCCAGAATAGCCCGAATCCTGTAAGAGATCAGACAACTATTGGATTCTATATGCCAACTTCCGGTGCAGCAGATCTGAATATTCGGGATGCTAACGGACGTCAGGTGCTGAACCGAGTAGGGCAGTTTGAACGAGGCTACAATGAGTTTAGAATCAATCAACATGATCTGGGTACCAACGGACTGTTGTTCTACAGCATCCAGGTTGATGATATGGTACAAACCAGAAAAATGATAATTCTGCAATAGTCATTTTGGTTGTAGATAATTAGATTTATAATAAGGTCGGTCAGATGTAGTCTGTCCGACCTTTCTTTTTTAAGTCTATGAACGAAGAACAACCCCGTATATTAAAGATTGGGCTGATGTCTGATACGCACAGTTATCTTGATCAGACTTTGTTTGAACATTTCAAGGATTGCGATGAAATATGGCATGCTGGTGATGTGGGTGATCCTGCGCTCATAGACCAATTGGAGGTCTTCAAACCGGTGAGAGGTGTGTACGGCAACATCGATGATCGTCGCATTACCAGCCAGTTTCCTCTTGACCAACGATTTGAGGCGAATGGTATCGATGTCCTCATGACACATATTGGTGGATATCCCGGACGGTACAATCGAAGGATAAAGGAAATAATGGAGAAGAACCCCGCAGATCTTTTCATATCAGGACACTCTCACAT
>JAUILM010000171.1 GCA_030432855.1 Bacteroidia bacterium | reverse complement strand
ACTTGCTATAAGTCTTGCAGCCATCATTATTTTCCTCAATCTCTATAAAAAATTGCGAGCGCGAAATCAGGAAAATGAAATCTTGATGCGAGAAATTCATCATCGGGTAAAAAATAATTTACAAATCTTATCCAGTTTACTCAACCTCCAGTCAGAACATACCACTTCGGCAGTGGGAATGGAAGCAATCACTGAGGGGAAGAACAGAGTCGAGTCCATGGGGTTGATCCATCAAGGTCTGTATAGCAAAGGTCAAATGACGGAGGTCAATATGAAGGAATATGTTCCTGAACTATGTCGACATCTGGAAAATGCATTTTCTAGTACCGATAAACAAATCGAAATTAGAGATCAAATTGAATATGGGAATATGGATGTAGACTACGCCATTCCCCTGGGATTAATTATTAATGAACTCGTGACCAATTCGGTAAAATATGCCTTCAAATCAGGTGAAAAAGGTATGCTCTCTATTCGATTGAGTCACATAAATGAGGAACTAATTTTAAACGTTGCCGATGATGGGAAAGGTCATCTACTGGAAAATTCCGACAAAATAAAATCTTCCTTTGGGACCATGCTGATCCAAACTTTGAGTAAGAAATTAAAAGGAATAATACAGCATGATTTTTCAGAAGGGTATAGCACAACCATTTCATTCAGGAGATTTAAACCAGGACAATGAAAATAAAGATCGCCATCGTCGAAGATGAACCAATAGTGGCCGCTGATCTAAGTCTACAGCTTAAGAAAGCTGAAATGAATGTGGTCAATGTCTCAGAATCGGGAGAAGAAATACTTAGTTTCCTGAAAAACGAAATTCCAGATGTAATCCTTATGGACATTCAGCTATATGGTGATATGGATGGCATTGAAGTGGCGCATGAGATTAATAAACTTTACGAAATACCCATAGTCTTCCTCACCGCCAATACCGATCAGGCCACCTTTAAAAGAGCCAAACTCACCTTCCCACATGCTTTTCTCTCCAAGCCGTTTCGTATTTCCGATGTACTTCATACCGTATCTCTGGCATTGGATATTAAGGCAGATAATGAGACGCAAAACCATGTAAATCACCTTTCCGACCGAATCTTTATCCGACATAATAATCACCTCGAAAAAGTCATGTTTAATGATATACTCATGATTGAAGCAGATGGATCCTACACGAATGTCATTACCTCACATCAAAAGTATGTCCTTTCTCAAACCATGAGTAAAGTGGGAGAAAGAATAAAAACTCCCTATCTCATACGGGTACATCGATCGTATATCGTCAACATCGACAATATTGAAAAAATATCGGATGGATATGTGTATGTAGGAGGTCATAGAATTCCCGTCAGTAGAACGTATAAAGGTAATTTGGATAGTTTATTTGATACGTTATAATATTTATTCTTTTTTCGAATCGAAACAATTTTCAGCCACTCCTCTGAGAGTCAAACATTTGCAATCCACTATTAAAATTAGTATCCTGATTCCTCTTAAATCAAAATTTCTCCTCTCTCCAGACACCTGAAACGAGGGACCCGGCACCAACTTTCAACTAAACTAATTCTGACCTTGATTACAACCATCATTCCTTACTTCAAGTACAGCTTCATTCACCTCAAATCCTGGCAGCAAATTAATAGCGCTGGCACTGTTATATATGACGTTAATTGGAGTATTAATCATTTGACTGCTTTCAATAATCCCCTGAGTCTCATAATTGTTGCTAAAAAGTAAGGAATTGTCCAGGGCATTTATTCCAGCATAATTAGGTGGGAAGGGTAAGCCATCGAAGAAATCAATTCTGACATCCACTATTCTCAATATGCAAACTCGTAGTCGAAGGGATAGTATTATCCATTTGAATTTCTACTTCGGGTGCATCTAATGTTACGTTTCCTCCCAGTGCAAACTGCGCCCCAGGTAATACCCGAATTATATTTTCCGCAGTATAGGTACCATCTAGTTGTCCCGCTCCAGCGTTCAAATCCAGTGCAGGAACACAAGCAGGACAGTTAGTCAACTGATCCTGTGTATAATTACCCGTAGATCCAAAGGTTACGTTAACCACCATCACATCACTTTCCTCAAGTAAGGCATCTTCAAGAGCAGGATCACCATCCAGACAGGCCGGATACAACCTAAAAACTAAATCATTAAATTCACGATTTGCATTAATTGGAAATAAAAACATATCAATATTTTTGCAGTCACCCGGTTCGATAAATCCAAGATTTTGAATCTGATTATCTGACCCATTAAATTGATACCCGATCGAACGTAAATTTTCATCCAGTCTCCATGTCATGTTACGACGTAGGGTCTGATTTTCATTACACAATTGACAGAATAATTTGACAGTATCAGAGGCACTTTCACGCTCTATAAATATTGTGTCAGATTGCTCGTCAGTAAATGAACAGGGACTTGCAGAGAATGATGGCAAGTCGAGGCGCATACCTCCCTCATAGGGGCAACTGGTTCTACTCGTACTTCTCAGGTCGAATATCGGTGTGCCATAATCTGGATCACGATATACATTTACGTGGAAATCATCATTTATATTTAAGTCCTGGAGGGTGTAGTTAATCATTTTCGTATCTGAGGTTTCATTAGTATTTGTTTGGCCATCATTTCTAGTATACTTGAATTGAGGACCTCCTGTAATTCCATTTGCACCAACCTCGATGACAGCTGTTATACTAGTAGTATTTTCTATTGCTATCGTTATATCAGTGGATTTGATTTCTGTCACACTGATTTCTTCCGACACCTCAATACTAGAACCTCCACCTATAAAATCGGCTGGTGTTATGAATCCGCTCTCTGTGTCTGGATTAGCAATATTGAATTCATTATCTGTCAATACTTGCTGCCATAATTCTGCTTGATTCTGAGCATCAGTTCTTACCGTAAGATCGTTTTGCATGTCGTTAGCAATGGCCAGGAGCTGATTTATATCATCTTCTAGTCTTTGCTTTGTTTTCACTGTAAGTGTTAGGCCACCTGGATCAGAATAATAGGACAACCTCTTCTTTGTTATTGGATTACAGTTTTCATCCAGGATCACATCATCGAAAATGCCATATACCAGACGTTCACTATAGACTACAAAGAGATCTGATTCTTGACCTGTGTTTTGAATAAGCTCTGAGGTCGTAAAGGACCTCTGTGTCTCAATGCACCTTTGTGTTGAAGATTCATATGTTTTCTCTTGTGAAACCCTAAATTCATTTGTAATCGCAAGTGAAATTTCAAAATCCTGTTCAAGTATTATTCCTGCACTACCTTTTACTCCAGCCTTAAAGGTATTATCAAGTCCAAAACCAAAAGATTCTTCATAGTTTATACTGCTTTCTCTACAAAGCTTAATATTTTGCTGAAACATACTTGAACTCCCACCACCTGGTGGATCATGTAAAATGAGATAAGGTGTCTCTGGTGTTGTGAATGACCCAAGAGTATCAATTACTTTATCTGCAGGCCCCAACACGGTAATGGGTATCTCGACCACTTCGCGCCAAACAAATGAACCCGTTCCAGATTCATACCCACTGATGGCAAAGCGTAGTACACCGAAGGTAGTACCCTCAATGGGTTTAAAGTACAATTGTGAATTCAATGTATCCTGAGATGTGTTGATGGGATTTGCCACAACAGGCAATATCCGTTCGACATTATTAGGTATTTGCCCATAGTCCGGAATATAATCAACGAACACATCGAAAAAGCCCGCTGCCTGAGAAGTCATCTCCACCTCCATATCTATCTGGATAGGCTTTCCTACTTCAGCAAAAGCATAGTACATAGATGATGCTGATTGTGCACTATTGCAGGTGTTTGTAGTATTAGGTATATTACAAGTTAAGATCGCTAAAGAATCTCCATCACAAATTGGATTTGGTAAATTATAGAGATTAATAGTTAGATTATCCAACTCAAGCTCTACACTTGCATTCTGCCCAAAACCAAATTTCAACAGGAAGATAAATAAGAGTATAAATAGCACCCTGGTGAATGCAATATTTGAAAGTATCAAGTCTTTGCTATTAATTATTTTCCGCATGATGTCCATATTTAAATATTTAAATCCGTCATTTACTTGTTCATAGATTATTTCTTGGAGCTCAAACATCTGACACTCTCAGCAGCCCCAGTTCAAAACCTTTCCTGACCAGACCTGCACTATTTCTCACAGAGAGCTTCTGCAGTAAATTCTTGCGATGTGATTTAACGGTCTGATCACTGATATATAGCATTTCCGCAATCTCAACGTTTGTGTTTTCGTATGCGATGAGATGGAGGACCTGCCTTTCTCTGGGAGATAAAATCTTCGATTCCATGAGCGTTCGTTTTAATTCATTTTCAGAACTACACTCAATCTATCGATAATGAACCTTCTTAGAGAACTGACTTGGTGAATGATCTTACGGAAGTCTTGAGTGTACCAAATTCATTGGTAAGCAGCATCTTCTGCTTACCAAATGCCACCATTTACAAATAAATGCATGAGAGATCACTCCCACTTGTACTATCCCACCCTTTATTTGTCATATTGTCCCAGTTTTATCATATTGTTTCATCATAGCATTTCATTTGGATAGCACATAGATGAAAAGCAATGAGAAGATTGTGATAACAACAAGAAGAAGTTGACGGTAGACCTACAAGGAATTGGTCTTTCGGAGTACCTCGACCACCACAGGGTGATCCATAAATCGGTACCAATATTGATTAGATTTGATGTGCATCAGGCCAAAATCAGACTCTTTAATAGCTCGATCCAAGGCAGCTTCAGCTCTTGATTCCTCTCCTAAATGGAAATAGATCATGGCAAGTATGGTCGGTTGAATCCAGGCCTCTGCCTGCTTAGCTTCAAGATATCTCAATAGAGATGGCAGTAAGCTTTTGTCACCATGATAGTAGTGGTAGATATACCGACCGATGGTATAATATCCAATTTGGGGAGGATGTTGGTCAAATGGCTTATAAAGATCTGCTACCTCATCAAGCCGACCCAGATAATAATAACATATCCCAATGATTTCATCCACCATTACATTGGCTCCAAATTGCTCCTTAAGGGGAAGTAATAACTCCAGCGCCTTACGATACTTTTCAGCTCTCCGAAACATATCACCATAACTGAACCAGGCGTTGAACCCCATAGGATCCAATGCATAGGCCATCTTACCATAAGTCAAAGCCTGTTCATTACGGCCAGTAAAGCTGTAAAAGTAGGCTTTGATACGTAACGCATCCATCGAGTCAGGTTGTAGGGCAAGTGCCCTATCAATGGATGCAATCGCTTTATCCGGTTTATGATTATAGTAGAAATGAATCCAGCCCTCAATAATAAATGCCTCCGGAATATTAGGATCTACTTGCAATGCAGATTCATAGGCGGACTTTATACGAGAAAGGGCCAGCAAGGGAGGATACGAAATAAAAATACAGTAGTAAATGTAGGTAAAGGCAATGCCAATGTGTGCGTAGGCGAAATCAGGATCTATGTTCTTTGCCTGCTCAAAATAATGTAATGCCAGTTTAAGGTCTTTTCTCTGTTCAAATTCACGTCGTCCCTGAAGATAGAGCTGATAGGCATCGATATTGTCAGTTTTCCGAAAAGACTTATACCACCGATCCTGTGGAGAAATTGTCAGCTTCAATTTATTTACTACCTGAAAGGCAATTTCTTCCTGTATGGAGAATAAATCATTGATTTTCTGCTGAAATTTCTCCGTCCATATTTGATATCCATCTTCGCCATTTATCAATTGCACTATAATTTTTAATTCGTTTTCGATCCTGAGGACACTTCCGAGCAATAAAAAATCTACTTTTAATTTATTGGCAATTTCACGAACATCCACACTTGAGTTTCGGAAATAAAAGGAAGAAGCCCTTCCCATCACCTTTAGTGCCTGTACGGTAGAAAGTCCAAACATTATCTCCTCCGCAATACCATCTGACAGATAATCATCACCAGCATTGGGACTTCTGTTTTCGAAAGGTATAATTACGATCGATTTCCTCCCATCATCCACGGAATCTCTATCCCTCAGCAGGGCTGTTTCTTTAATCGTCAATTTTTCCTTACGATATTGCGTCGGAGACCGGCCATGGGCATTCTTGAAATACTTACTCAGCTCTTGCGGATTATTAAATCCTGTCTGGTAGGCCACTTCATAGACACTTAAGTCTGTATCTTCCAAAAGTTCTGCAGCTCTTTCTAACTTCACACTTCTTATATAAAGCGACGTCGAAAGCCCAGTTGACTCCTTTATCTTTCTATGTAACTGAGACCGACTGGTTTGCATCTTCTTGCAAAGGGCATCTATGGAGAGGTGATTTTGAGCCAACAGACTTAATATGCTATCTCGCAGTATCGCGAGGTAGTGCTCATGATCAGATTTCATAGAAGACTTAACAGATTGTGTCTTCTAAATATAGCAGAAATTATTAACCTCGATTACTCCAAATCCAAGAACATCTGCTCAATCAATCCTACCTTAATATCGATGAAAATATATTTGAATAACATCTTCTCACTAGTACCATACTGTGGGATCTTCTTCCATGCCTGGTTCCAATTTAAAGCCCCCACGATACTGAATAGTTCCAAATGCTCCAACACTAATATGTCCACCACTCTTCAGAGTAAATTCACCAAACCCACCCGTTAGGAAAGCAGCACCTGCTGCGATGGCTACTCCAACATCGTGAACAACGTCTTTCAGCCAACTGAAGAATCCTTGCGTTGTATCTGCAGGTCTATGATTTGGTCTACCAAAGGTCACAGCCTTTAAAGAAGATGAAATTGTGGCATCGCCTTTGACAGTTACTGCAAATGAAGAACCATCTTTAAGCTTAAAACTTTTAGAAATTTTGCTCTGCTCCACATTTCCATCTGGCTTCCCCAGTGGAATTACTGCTAGGCGCTTACCCTTGAGATCGCGGAGAGTGATAAGGAAAAAACCCTTGGATGTCTGGCTTAGCTTTACCCCTAATTCCCTATCCTTGCCGATTAACTTCCATGTTACAGTTCTTGAGTCCTTAAAATGAAACATACTACAAGGTAAAAGAGCAAGAATTGTGGTCCCTGTTCCAAGTTTTAAAAAGCTACGTCTATTGTAGACATTATTATTCTTTTGCATGACTTCAATTATTATTACGTTTTTTAATACCAAATATTAGGATTCTCCTCCAGTCCAGGTTCCAGCTTGAAACCTCCGGCTCCTGAATCATATTCAATCATGCCATTACCTCCCTCCACATATATTGATCCACCACTACTTAGCTTGAAGGCTCCCCATTGTCCAGTTAAGAAAGTTATTGCTGCACCGACAACAGCGACTACGTCATTAACCACTCCTTTCAACCAACCAAAAAATCCCTCACCGGAAGGATACTCCAGATCACCAAAGCTAACTCCCTTCATGTCTGAGGACACCACCCCCTCGCGGGTGATAAAAACTGAAAATCGGGTACCATCCCGGAGTTTGAATTGACTTGTTACGCGACCACTATCAACATTGCCTTTGGGCTTTCCAAGTGGGATAACCAACATTTTTTTCTTATTCAGTTCCCTTAGAGAAGCCATAACATTGCCCTTAGAGTCAGCGCTGATTTTTAATCCTACTGTCCGTTTTCCAACAGTTATCTTGAGATTAGCTGACTGACTCTTCCACGAGCTACCATGGCTAAAAAGGGGAAGAAAACAAAAGGTTGTTGATGACAACCCCAAACGGACAAAATTCCGCCTATTCATAAAGTTCGACTTTTGAAGCATTTTTTGAAATTTTAATAACAAATAAAAATTTTTCCAAGGTTGTCATACAAAAATCAAAATATTACCACTAGAAACAATCCCCTTATAAGGTGAAATATTCTAACAAATCAATTATTCAATGGAGAATAACTATTTGGGTCAAATCACCTTATAATTAAAGTAGTCGTCTGAAGGTGTGTGGACTTCAATGGTACAATTAAATCGCCTTATAAGGGGATGTGCACAACCACACTCAAGCATAAATTTGATTTCAAGATTATCAAATACCAATAATTATGGAAAACATAAGACAAGGGCGAAGAGACTTCGTAAGATCAGGAGCAATCATTCTTGGCTCTGCACTATTCCCCATCAATTTTGGCGACAAAGCAAAGTTAGGATCAAGCATTTCGATTCCTATTGACTATAAAGGCAAGAGCCTCGGCATAAAAATCACTAATATTAATGGAGAGTACCTTATTGGTACAATACGTGTACCAGAAAGCAGGAAAATAGTACATTTCTACATTCCGGGTCCCTCAAGATCGGCAAAGGTTTCAAGTAAAGACCTGACGATCAAATTAGGCAAAGGTCTTGATGGAGTAGTGACCGCAGACAGCAGGAATGCCAGTTTCTCTACAACTTTAAAAGGTGCTGTCATTGGTAATGTGCTATTTAACGACTCCAGAAATGATAATTTACCTAGCAGCGAAGGGTTTTTTAATTGGCTGAAGGATAAAGTGGCAGACGTAGGTCGAGCTATTTCAGCAGGTCTCACCTACATCTGTGATGGAACAGGTTTGTGGTTTCTATCCGATGGATCCACGATAGAAGTGGGTGGAAGCTCATCCATCAAATACAGTCAAAACGGGGCTGGTTTCAAGGCTGAACCAGGGCTCGAAGACACTCCTGGAGTATGGTATTAATCCAATCATAAATCTTTTACGATCATATCCATCAAAATTAAAAATCAATCAATGAAATTAAAGGAAATAAATTCCAGTAGAAGAAGGTTTTTCAAAACAAGTAGCTTCTTACTTGGCGCTGCATTCCTACCAAATGAATTACTAAATTTATCAAAAGCAACAATAGGCTCCAGCATTTCAATTCCAGTGACCTACAAGGGCAAAAGCCTGGGAATAAAATTCACGCTAATTAATGGGGATTATGTCATCGGCACATTGAGAGTACCTAATGGAAAAAAAGTTGGACATTTTTATATCTCTGGACCCACGAAAACCACTGAAGCTAAAGACGCTTCCTTCACTTTCAAACTTGCTTCCGATAGCAGGGCCAAAGTATCTGTGAATACCAGTAAAGCGATAATTACAACTAGTGTAAAAGGAATTAAAATCGGTGTTCCTAAATTTAATGACTCACAGCATGATAATATACCCAGCAGTCAGGGTTTTTTTAATTGGCTTGCGGACAGGGTCCGGGACGTGGCAGCAGGAATAGCTGTGGGTATTGGCTATCTTACTGGCGATCAAGTTAGTGCAAAAACATCTTCAGGGGGAGTGATTCACACACATGTTGACTCCAATGGTTCTACAGTATCGTATAATAATGGGTCAGGGTTCATGGCTGAACCCGGTCTTGAAGAACAGCCGGGTGTTTGGTATTAATGAAATGTCTCTAGATGGATCCTTTAGTAGTGACAAACTTCGATA
>JAUILM010000967.1 GCA_030432855.1 Bacteroidia bacterium | reverse complement strand
GCATCCATCGGTAAGTACATCCAAATGGGCTCTGCTACATGAATGCTGACGGGGAGACCCAGGGCACCACAACGATCCAGTACAGGCTTCATGCGGGGATCATCCACATGCATGCCATAAGCCGGGGTGGGCTCGGAATAGAAGAGTCCTTTCCCTTTGTCACCCAGCTCTCCAACACCTCGAGCACCCTTTGCAGCACATCTTTCTAACTCCGCGATGGCTCGAGCACTCCAACCAGGAGATTCATACCCGGTGTAGTCAAACCCACAAAAGAGGATAAATCGATCACCGTAGGATGAGTATAAATCATACAATGAGTCGAATCGTATCCCGGTAGCGTAGGTCATAATGACCGTCTGGGCGATGCCTGCTTCATCCATAGTTTCGACCCATGCATCAATCTCCTCCCGGGATGCGGCATAGGGATGAGAGTGAAAGTCTACCGCTGGATATTTCGCCTGTTCGATTATTGTTTCACTGGTACGGTAAAAGCTGACAGGTCGGTAATCATCCAGCTTGAGATCTTCGACGCTGGATTGTTGCTGCGCTATACAGTTGAATGCAAACAGGCTGCATATTATGGCTATACTATTCTTCACAGGATCTTCTTTGTAGAGAAGATAGTGATTTTGATACGCATTTCAATCACTCTTCGCGTAGTACCTCGGCGGGTTCCTGATGTGTGGCATTCCACGTAAGCCAGGAGATGGATGCGAAAGCAATTAAAATACAGATCAGCAGTGCAAAGGCCACATGATACCAGGATGGCGAAATATGATAGGCAAATTCCGACAACCATTTATTGGTGAAATATATGGCAGTGGGGAGGCCGATAATAAATCCAATGCACATAAGGAGTATGTGTTGTTTGTTGAGTTGAAATATTAAATGTTCTACACTGGCACCCAATATTTTTCGTATACCGATTTCACTCTTTTTTTCTTCAATATAAAAAAGCATCATACCGTATAGTCCACTGCTGGAAATTATAATCAATATCAAAGAGACCACCGATATAAAGGTACTGAGCTGTCTTTCGTTGCCGTATTGTTCTGCTACCTGTTCGTCCAAAAATTGATAGGTGAAGGATCCTAATCCCATAGCATTCCAGGCATCTTCATATTGACGCAGAGCAGTTTGTACCGGTCCGGAAAATCGTATGGCATACACGTTCTTAAAGCCCTCCGGTACTATTTGCCATACCATTGGTGATATGGACTGATGTAATGAGTGCGCATGATAATCTGCAATAACACCAATGATTTTACCATAAGAAGTATCTCTGGTAGTCTTCATGATACGTCTTTCCAGTATGTCTGTATTTGCTGAATACCCCAGTTCTTCAGCGGCCGCTTCATTAATGATAAAACTTCCTTCCACATCATTGGGTATTTCTTCCGAAAATGTTCTCCCTGCCAGAAGTTCACTTCCATAGGTTTTAATAAAATCGAAATCAACGTGATTTAACTCCATTAGAAGTGCTACATCACTGGTATCATCGGGTAGGCTAAAGTTTGCCTGTGTATGCTGTCCCTGAATACCTGACATTGAAATACTGCTGGACACGGTTGCAGGTAACTGATCTATGGTGCTCTTGATTTCTGTGATTCGGTCCCAGATCTCTCGGCCTTGTGTATTTACTATCAATACCTGATCCTGATCAAAGCCAAGATCTCGATTCTTAAGAAAATGAAGTTGGTCATAAATAATGGTGGCACCCAGCAGGAAACAAATCGTGATCGCAAACTGGAAGGATGTCAAGATCTTCTTTA
>JAUILM010000170.1 GCA_030432855.1 Bacteroidia bacterium | reverse complement strand
GGGAAGACTGGAATTGGTACGAATTTCGGTACGCCCAATCACATATCCCAATGTACCGGTGGCGGCTCCAGGTACCACCTCTGTGTAAAAGTGATTTTCAGCTACTTTCGTATTTCCGGAAGCATCATAGACAACCTTAGAAAGGAGTTGACCTCGCTTCCAATGTTCACTTTGCAAAACTCGCCGGTTGGTGGCGGGATGCGTGATCAGATCATCGGTGGCATTATCTTTATACGTATATAAGGTATATCCATTGCTTCCCGAAGCATTAATGTCTTCATACACACGGACCTCAGGATAGGTTACGGGTACCGACTCGAAGGGATTTAGAACAGTATTCACCCCTGCAGAGAAAGTACGTACATAGTAGCTATAATTGAAAGGAGCTGAAGCGTTATTGATTTGTTTGATGTATTGATCCGTACGAATGATTTTTTCAGCGTGATCCCGATCGGTGCCTTCTCCAGAGCTATTCGTGCCATATACATACCGTTTCGTAACGGTTTTGGGGCTGGTGGTGTTTCCATCATTATCGATTGTTGATTTGATTCGAAGCCCTCCAACGGTGCCTTGATTGCTTTCATGAGGTTCATAATCATAGCTGGTAAATCCACCGGTGGGATAGGTCATTTTGGTGAGCATCCAGGCCTTCATATGGGCCGCACTGGGATCTCGATCCGCACCACCAATATTAAAATCTTCAGCTGAAACCAAGCAAGTTCGCATAGCATTTAGCGTGTAGGAAGGAATGAGGGTGGTATCGTTATTGGCTCCGTTATAATATCCCCAGTGATCCTTTGCTAGGGAGGATCGTACAGGTAATTTATGCGTGTCGTTATATTCCAAAGCATACGAACCGATCACGTTCCCCTGATTATCCTTCATGTCTACCTGATCTAGGAAGAGGACTTTTTCGGTGGGAGTTCCTGTCCTGGTTTTATAGATAAACTGCAGGTCATAGGTTCTGATCAATGTATAAGAACTGGAATTGAAGTCGTATCCATAGATCTCAATGGAATCTAAAGCCCTACCTAAGCTATCTTCGCGAACAGCGTCTTCCTGGACAAATACAATTTTTCCTCCCGGGAAGTAGATTTCATGTGGGTTTCGATTATCCACTTCTACGTGATTGGTGGAAAAGGTATTACTTTGCAGACCACTAGAGACAGGCACATCATCACATAAATCCGTGTACCACACTTCAGTCCATGTGATTTCACTATTATATTCTAATGAATCAGTCTCGTAATAGGTGTATCTGACTTTCTGACCCGGTTGATTAGTTTCAATATCGGATAGATGCCAAGCCGTTATATTACTTACATGATTTGAAAATGTGTTTTCAATGACATCATAGGTATATCGATTTCCGTTTTCATCTGTCAGGTTAAAACTCTGGAATAGGTTGGGAGCAGGAGAATAGCTGATCTGGGATTTATCGGCCTCCAGAAAGAGTACGTTGCTAGGCTCAATCACAAATGAATTGGATTTATTTGGCGTGCGATAGGTAAATACATCCCGCTCCAGATCATTGGTATAATTGATGTGACCGTTGAAAGCATCTTTATCCGTTTGGGTTAGGCAAGTGATCGGACTGGAATAGCTAGGCATGCTTTGGCCGAAAATACCGCCTGATTTCTCATCACCGACTCCTCTTACATCTCGCGTCAGTGCATACAACCCGGTGAGGGACCATCCCAGCCCAGTCCAAGAGGCATTATCCAGGATTTTGTGGCCTCCGGGATGGTATTTGAGCTTGATAGGGATTTTAAGATCCCCTACTTCAATAGTCCAAATGGGTATTTCAATGACCGGAAGCCCAGTATAGAGTGAAACCGGTGTGGATCCAAAGCGTTCCATAGCCGCTACATTGGGAGATTTAGGCGTATTTTGTGGTAGTAAATCCTCAAGATTATCACCGCCTCCAGCCAGACTTTGGCTGACAATGAAACTAGTCTTTGCTACGGTGTTAGAGGATCCTTTTGCGTCTTTAGTTTTAAGTCGATACACGACCCGTTTTACCGCCTTCTCTGGTTTTTTACCTTCTTTGTCCAGGAACTTGTAGAGCTTTTTTTCTTTATCCTTCTTATCCCCTTTGACCTTATAGATTCTCTTTGATTTTTCATCATCATAGGTCGCATATAGCTCAAAATCGATATTCGGTGGTTCTGATTCCGTGGTCCATCGCACCTCGATGTCATCACCCGAATCCACGGCTTTGAATTCATAAATGACCAAAGGTGGTGGTGTATCGATATACATACGATACGTCCTGTATTCATCCGCATCCCATGCAGAGTGCAATGATTCAAGAACATCGGTTATTTCAGTGGATTCATCATCCAGTGCAAAGAGGGTGAATGGACTAGTAACACATGATAGGAAAAGTAAGATGAGTGATAAGGGGTAGGTTCGCATGCCTGAGTTGGTTTAGGTTGGTAGATTTGGTTTTGTAAGCCTCCTCACTGAGAAAGCTTACTGTTAAAGTAGGCAAAAATTCCTGATTCTTATAGGCTATTCAAATCCCTTCCTTCAAAATCTAGCGAGTGGGCCATTCTTTTCTTTTAGGTAGCAAAGGTCTTATTTACTGTGTGCTTTTGCACACACTTTATTTTCTGCTTCAAATCTCCCTGAAGTGGTAGCTTGTTATGAATTACAAGTATGGCCCGGAAGATTTTTGCAATCTGCCATTGCAGCATGAGAGCAATAGAACGATTTTTAAAAACCGTGTGTAGCGGATATTTATAAAGGGAGTGAACTTCTTAAGGGCAGTATTTTGAAAGTTTAACTTTTATGAATTGAGCGGTAGCAAAAATATATTTATAGACGAAATGTATTCATTAATGGGAAAGCCCCAGAATATCTATTAGCAAAGAAGATGGGGCTTTCCAGCAAACATATATTTATATGGCTTCAAAGTTAAAAAACAATAGACAGTCTTCAGAAGACAAGAAATCACTAAGGTGAAAAAGGGTCTTACGCGCATTTTCTATACTAGAAAAGTGGTTTGTTCGACTGATTTTGATTGTTGATGTGTACCAGGCATTTGAAATAGTGGATCCATATCTATAGTAGATGCTAAGGGCTATGCCCTCTCGCCTGCAAGGCATTGGTAGTTCCTCATTGCGACTGTAGATAATCATGATTTGAAATGAGCAACAGTGTTAAATGATTTTGGAAATTTTTCATCCTATAATGGTTTTAGTTTACAATCAGATATTTCAAAAAAGGGGATATTCTTTAATGGAAAAATTGTGGTGTCAAATCGTTCTTCCAACTGATGGTCCTGTCTCCATGTATAACCATACGGAAACATAACATGATTTTCATCCATAACTTGCACAATATATACCTGTGCTGAGAACGAATCTGTAAGCGAAGAATTCCATAGCTCCTCTATTTCAAAATTTATATTCATAAGTGTTACTCCAGGGCCATAGCATTCATCACTTTCGCGGGGTATCGAAAAAGAAATACCTAATGCACCTAGTTGGTCTAAAGACTCTGCAATATCCTCTTCATGAATAGCCCACATGCATCTATGATCATCCTTATAGTACTTCTCTAGCAATACCCTAGTTGTTTTTGCAGCTATATTTTGAAATCCAATAAATAAAAAACATTCTCGATTTGTCTTATTATTAAGAGGATTTTGCATATAGATAGGTAAACTATCGATAAAATGAATGTCCTTTTCGTTAATAGCAGGAAACCACAAATCCTCAGGTAGTGAAAGTACAGATGAATCCTTTCTACAGGAAACTTGCAAGATACACAAAAGAGAGATGGTCAAAATTAGGGGTTTCATGACGCATTCAACTTAATACGTAATAAAAATACTAAATAATATTAATTGTGCAATTGGTTTCTTATGTACTTTTCAAAATATCGTTAAGATGCATATCATCGTGTATTAAGATTACAGATATTCACCTGGTTAATTAGATACTGGTATATTCTCTTCAATCACTCTCTCAAGCTCAAAATATGAGATCGTTACCATCGGTAACGATCTCATTTACACCAGAACTTTTGGCTGATAGATATCAAGATGTGATCTATCTAATCTTTTTCATTTTTACTTTACATTATAATTCAATTCAGTATGGATACTCATCCACCGATACTGAACAACTATCTCCGTATTCAATTTGATACGCCCCCCAGTTGGCTTTAGATATGCACGATTATAGTCAAGTAAAACGTTGGTATCAGAATATAGCGTTTGACCACCCCATATCACTGCCTCTTTAAGCCTCCAATTTATTCTCGCATTAATACAATCACCCGACCCATCATCATAGATCCACAAGTAGTATGTATCATCTTTTGGCAAGAAGATATTCTTTACTCCGGTGAGATTAATTGTGTGAGTATATGTTTGACCTGTAGACGCTGATTCGAATTCAAACGTTGCTGGCCCCGGTGATGTACAATTCGGATCTGTAGTGGTCCAAGAATATATTTCAAAGACATAAAGACAATCTCCTGAAGAGGTCGGAGGCCCTTGTAGAATACCAGAATTATTGTCAAAATTGATTTCATTTCTATCGTAAAGATTCATTATGAAACATCTATGTAGTCATGTAGATATAACAAAATAAACACAAAATAATATATGATAACTACTGGTACTGGATGTTCAGTAGATTTCGCTTCTGGAACGTCATATAATTCACCCATGTTTGTAGTAATTATTGTTGAAATGACTATTAGATTCTATCATTTTTCATCCGATATGGCGATAGATTGTATGGACTCATGTTGAATCAGAATTTATGGCTTAAAAATGCGGAAGCAGTAGAATTTATTCTTATAGTCTAGAGACAGGAAGTATAATCCACTTGGAGTATTTAGTAATGACACTGATATGGATTTTCGATTAGTATTCACTCTTTCAGCCTCAATAACTTGCCCGTTAACACTATAAAGAGCGTAACTGAAATCGGAAATAGGCTTGTCAAATATCAAAGTAGATTGGTCTAGGGTAGGATTTGGTGTCAAAGTTATTTCAAGGGACTTCGTCTGATTAATAGGGAACAAATTATGAAGGGCATCATAAGCACGTTGGAGATTAAGTCTTCCCCCACTTACAGATCTTGTTTCGAGATCTTCAATTTGATCCACATTAGATAAAAGTAGATCTTTTAGTAATTTCGATGTTGCGATTGGATCGTCCTTCAGTTGGTTAGCAAAAGTTTGTGAGGGATGGCTATATAACAGCCCAATTGATCCACAAACTAAGGGTGTTGCGAATGATGTTCCTCCCACAGTATTATAGTTGTTATTTGAAGTGGTGGTTAAGATCCTTTCTCCTGGTGCTCCTAAGTCAATGGTATTCCTCCCAAATCCTGCTACAGCCAGTTCGTCATTTTGATCCGTATTTGTAACAATAATAAGATTGTCACTTGAGCAGTTAGCTGGCAGATCTCCAAATACGTCTGCATTGCCTTGATCATTTTCTGCAGCCCCCACACTGAGTATCCCCTGCTCACCCATTATATTAAACATATTGCAGAAGATAGGAGCATCCTCTTCAAATAGACCTTCCATTCCAAATGATGAATTGGTGGCTATGATGAACGCACCTTCTGTTCCATTACTTTCATTATATAGTTTTCTTTGTTCTGCAAAATATGAATATGCTTTGATAGCATTGGCCGCCGTGAGCTCCTCTGTGCTAAACAACATCACTTTGATGTTCCAATTGATCCCCGAAACACCAAGTGAGTTATTTCCTTTTGCACCAAGAACACCAATTACTGACGACCCATGACTATCTTCTGAATCAGAGTGATTATCTTTCCCATTATCAAGACTTACACCATAGTAGTCATCAATATATCCATTAGAATCATCATCAAGACCGTTGTTAGGAACTTCTTTCTTATTTGACCATAGTACCTCTGAAAACTCTTCATGATTCCTATCAATACCTATATCAATTACACCAATTACAATCGAATCACCATTAAAAGTCGTGCCTCCTGTAGTTTCCTCCCAAATATCTTCAGCTCCGATTTTTTCTAAATGCCACTGATCTACGTAAAGGGGGTCGTTTGGAGCCTTTGACCTTTTTTTAAAACGTATGTTCTTTTGGACATTAATTACTCGTGGGTCACTTTCCAATCTTGTCAGACTAGACCTTAAACCAGTTGCACTATCGATTGTCACCAAGTATACGTTTGCTAGTTTGCTTAAGAGTGAGGTTTTCGAAAAGTAATAGTTTGTGTTGTCTCTTGCACTGATTTCCTGTATATCATTTATCGAATATGAGTCATTGAGTTGAATAATTAGTTCATCATCTTGACCAAGGATAGCAAGCACATGCACAAAGACGAAAACAATAGATAAGATGTAAGTCAAAAAGTTCTGCATTTTAGAGATTTAAGATTGAAAAGAGGTCCTTTCTATTCTAATTCCAAATTAATTGCTCTTTCACTGGTTGACCTTTTGTCAAGTCTCGTTTTCTTGATGTCCATGATCTTCAAGTTCCTGCTGTCTATGCACATAACAAAACGATCATCTAAGATATAACATCCTGATTTCTAGAAATGTTAAAACGTGCTGAAAAGGCTCAAATTAGCATTCTAGGCACTCATTTTTAAGAGAAGTGTTGAGCCATTCTCATCTAAGAAGACAACTTTACTCAATAATCATATTTTCATAAAATGTCTGATAACAGTAGTATCTGCCTGCGATATCATATTTCATTGGTATTGGGATTCAGCCAATATCGAAGGAAGATTCTCAGATTTGGAGTGCACCACCACCATCAAAAAGTATTGAGCAACTAACACTTTTCTGATATGGTTTCGTTAATTTAAAAGGGATGAGATCGCTAACCTTGATGGTAACGACCTCATCAACACCCCGAATCCATCTTCCGTTAAGATACGTAGCTTTCGAGAGTCTTCGCAAACGAAATTAACTTTTAACGGGTATGTTGAAAAACAAAATAATTACATTTTTTGTTTGACTCACAGGATAAAAAGCAATACCTTCAAGTATGCCACCTCAGATACACTTAGAACTGAATTTTGTTTAAATACAAAAATTTCAGTTATGAATATTTACCACGTTCTTGATACCTGAACATTTTCCACATCCTTTTAAATAATTATCGGCCTGATCAAACCGATTTTACGATTCGTAGGAATACGAGCCCTTTCTAAGCTATTTCAATATTGGTTATCGATTTCCATTCGTGTGTCACTATACGTAACACTTTGTGTACGCTCTGGTGCTTATTATTTAATCTTTAAACAAAATATTATGAAATGTATTAAAATTGGCTCTATTACGATTTACTCACTATTATTTATATTGGCTGCATTCTTTGCATCATGTGATAAGGATCAAGCAGCTCTGGAGGATTTGGATTCCACGTCCTTAGAAAAGGGGAAGTTGTCTTTAGCAGACCTCGAGGTAGGTAAAAGTTACAAAATATCAGACATTAAAGCAGATGAGTTTGCTTTGTTAGGATTTGAAAATCCATATGCCAGGGCTGTAACGCATAAAGTCTATGCCTGGCACCACTTCGCAGGGAATAGTTCCGCTACCATGAATTTGAACATAAATGGGTACAATATTGATATTACCAATAGTGGTCCAATGGTTACTGACAACCCGCATACATTCTCGCATGATCCGAATATATCTCCAGGGTACCTGAATAGAACTTGGACATTTACCTACACTACAAGTGCAACAGATTGGTATGGAACTGGATATCTAAATACATATTCAGTGTCTGGCGGTACATTGACAGTTGAGCGTCAAGACTACGTTAATATGAGTAACTGGCAACCGGGACCTAAATCTATTACAAATACGATCTAGATCTATTAGCAAGATGATGATAAGAGCTGCAGTATTGTAGCTCTTTCTTTTTATACTTACCTTGATCGCTCATGAGCTGTGGTTTGATTGCTAGGTATTACTTTCTTGTCGCAATTGTTTGCCTTTCAGATGTTTCAGTAGGGCAGAATCTTATCTTAAATGGATCATTTGAGGGATCAAGTACAATCCTCGATAGGGATCCAATAAATTGGACTCGCTGCAAAGGTGATACCAGTTCCCCAGATATACAACCAATTACTAGTTCTCTTCCCGCTGCTTTTGGAACAACATACTTGGGACTTGGAGCGCGAGGGTTTTCGGGTACCAATCTTAGAGATTACACGAGGGAATCAATAACTCAATCCTTGGGACGGGATATTAGGGTAGGTCAAGAGTACACCTGCAGGATATACTTAAATTACGATGAAAACCATGTTGCACTCGGGCAAACATTTGAACCTGGTCGCTTAAACATCTATATGGGTGCCATGATGTGTTCGGATTCGAATCTCATTTGGCAGTCACCCGTGATAGATCATCATAATATATGGACTGCTTACGAATTCAGATTTACTGCCGATTGTTCAACTAAATTCATAACTCTGGAAGCCGAGTTTGGCGATGAAAACCGCGATTGGGCTTATCTTCTGATCGATAGTCTGTCAATCACAGCGACGAACACTTTTGATTCCATAGAATGTGAAAAACCACCAGTGGACACAACTATAGTTGATACCGTCCCACTAGGTAAGCCATGCCACATGTACATACCTAATGCCTTTTCGCCTAATGGGGATGGTATTAATGACATTTTTCAGGTCTATGCTGATTGTGTCATGCAACACTTTAAAATGGACATTTTTGACCGATGGGGTAACAATATATATACAGTGTCAGATGAGGACACCGGATGGGATGGAACGGGTAGGAACCAGAATGCACACGTAGGGACCTATGTCTATCAGCTTTTATATACTTTTCTTGATGAACAGGGCAAAGAAAGAAGCACCCTACGCTCCGGAATGATTATGCTGCTTGAATAGCTTTGAAGCAGTTTACCTTCCTCACATGATTTATTATTCCAGTGTTATTCGCAAGATATGCTCACAATCACCAACCTGAATCTTTTTCTCCAGTTCAATTCTTTCTGTACTATGAGAAGTGACTAAGAAATCTCTATTGTCGTCATCTTCTGCCTTAGCCAGGAGATTGAGAACATCACCGAACTCAGTAGCTAGATGACCATCTGAGTATATAAAATCGGAACTATAGAGGTCAGTGATAACCTCATCCAAAGTGGTAGTATCACCGTTATCATGAATCGTAGTGATTTTTGACTCATAATAAAATACCCCGTTGAGTTTATTCCCGCTAAAGGTAACCTCATACTTCTGCCATCTGACTTCTTCTTTATAATCCTTACTTTCCCCGGTATCTTCGTCAATTGTTGTACCCTGATCTCTTAACAACCAATCTGCTTCATCGTATTGAATGGGGTCATTACAGTTTGTCTGATCTGAAGTAATACGATAGTCTACAATTGACCATTGCTTGGAAGTCAGTTCCCATTCAATGATTTCCTTTTCAGATGAACTGGATGGATCTAATGCTGAATTATCTTTCTGGCA
>JAUILM010000966.1 GCA_030432855.1 Bacteroidia bacterium | reverse complement strand
GACTTTCTAAAAATCCAACAAGATATGATGAAAATATGGGTTTTCGAATTGTATCAACTGACAAGCCAGAATTTTAAAATCAATCCTTATAAGGTTCATTTACACAGTTCAATTGATTATTGATTATTTTTGATTTGCCTTATAACTTCTTCAGCTACCAGTTTAAGATCAGCACTCTAGTATCCAAGATCAACTGTATCCTGGATCATCTTTGCATCCTCCTTGGTCCCAAGCGCTACAAGTTCAAGTAAATATTGCTCTAGTCTATTTTCATCAAGATTTCTAAATCGATAAGAGGTACGAGCCCTTTGCAGCTTCAATTTTTCATTCCTAATAAGAAGTTTCTCCTTTCTATCATTGTCGTCACTCAATTGATCAAAATAATCTGCTAAGTAGGTTTGTAGATCTATCTGATGCTCCAGTGACTCAATAAAGTAATCAATATGTTCTCAAAGTAAGGTTTCATTTAATTTAAATAGATTGTCAATCTGGAGATTCCGGCCGTATTGACCCCCCTATTCCGATAGGTTTGACCCCCTTGATGTTAGTAACATTCGAGAAGGGTTGACCCCCCTCGGGAAGTGGATGACATACGTAAATAATCACCAAGTTCATGGAGTAATAACTCGGATGAACATGGGAAAATTGAAACGTATGGATCAAGTAAGACTGATAATAGAAACGTACCTGGAGACCCGATCGATCAAGGCGACTTCAAGGAGACTACACATAGCCAGAAACACGGTAAAGACCTACTTACGTCGAGTCCGAGACAGAGGAGGCACACTGGAAATGGCTCTTAGTCAAAATGACGAGGAACTATCATCCATTGTGTATGTCCGCCAAGAAGAATGCGAACGTGAGCATATATTCAGGAGTCAACTAGATTACTGGATAAAAGAACTGAGGCGGGTAGGTGTGACCAAGCAACTACTATGGGAAGAGTATAGACAGCTCCACACCGATGGGTACGGATATAGTCAATTTTGTGAGCGATTGAAACGAGAGATTGGTCGTCGAGACCTTACACTTAGCTTACAACATAAGCCCGGAGATTGTCTGCAAGTGGACTTTGCTGGCAAGAAGATGCGGTGGGTCGATCCACGCACAGGTGAAGTACATCCATGTGAAGTATTAGTTGGTGTGCTGCCATATTCTCACTACACCTATGCCATTGCTTTGCCCAGTCAATGTGTATCTGATTTTGTGCATGGATTAAATTCCATGCTACAGTATATAGGCCGACTACCGACCTATATTTTATCGGACAATCTTAAGTCCTACGTTAAAAAAGCAGACAAATACGATCCTGAATTTAATGATCTCTGTGTTCAATTATCGGCACATTACCAGATCGATTTAAAGGCCACCAGAGTTAGAAGACCTAAGGATAAAGGAAGCGTAGAAAATGCAGTAAAAACTGCTTATGGAAGGATCTATGCACCACTAAGAAATGAAATATACCATAGTCTGGAAGAATTAAATGAAGGGATTAGACAACAACTCAAAAAGCATAATGAAAAGGCATATAAAAAAAGGCCTGGAAGTAGGGACATCGTCTTTAAGGAAGAAGAGCAACATCAAATGCGGAACCTGCCCAGTGATATGTTTGAAATCCGAAAAATCACAAAAGGTAAAGTACGTAGGGACTACCATGTTATGCTGGGTGAAGACAAGAACTATTACTCGGTCCCCTTCCAATATGTGGGCAAGAAGGCAACGCTCATCTATTCCACCACTACGGTAGAGATATATATAGATAATCAACGTGTTGCA
>JAUILM010000169.1 GCA_030432855.1 Bacteroidia bacterium | reverse complement strand
CAGAGGTTGTTCCGGAACTACCCCTGAATTCAGGGTTAAAACTTTGGTATCGGTTGCTTAATTGTGGACTGCAGGTACCCATCACCGCAGGAACCGATAAGATGGGAAATTTAGTAACTGTCGGAGCCAATCGTGTTTATGCAAAAGTAGAAGGACCACTCGACTATGCAGAATGGACACATGCCCTCACGGCCGGTAGAACGTTTGTCACCAATAGTCCCATTATTCAATTTACTGTCAACGGCGAGGAAGCAGGTACACGGCTAAATCTTAACCACGGCGACTCCGTCAAAATCACGGCCAAAGTATGGAGTCAATTACCTGTACATCATTTGGAAATTGTCGCAAATGGGGAATTAATTAAATCCGTCACCATAGATCAAAATCAAAATTTTGCCGAAACAGACTTTATCTACCAACCCACAGAAAGCGTATGGCTGGCTGCCAGAACCTACCGCACACAGATCGATTATCTACGCCAGGGCGTGGGTATGGCAGAGCGCAGAAATGTCAGCAAAGCAAATACCGAACTAAATCGATACTTTGGCACCCTTCGTCCTGAAGTACCTTTTGCCCATACCAGCCCTATCTATCTCCAGCTGGATGAGCGAAATATTTACAACAAAGAGGATGTCGACTATTTTGTCAAATACCTGGACAATGTCCTCACGTGGTTAAAAGAAAAGGGTAGCTTCCCCAACGACGAGGCAGAACAAATGGTCATCGAAAAATTTACGGAAGGAAGACAGACCTTTATGAGCCTCCATGGGAAATGATTTGTAGTGTACCTCTTAGTTCACTGAGAGAATTGCAATGTTGCGTGTACAAGGGCACTTAGAGTATTTTGGTTTATCTGTTGAAGCGTTGATTTGTTGATCTTTTTTAAAAAACTTGCTTTATTATTTTTCAACCACTAAGAGCCAGAACTCTGAGCACTTGGCGGGCTTTGCGAGAAATTGACTATACTGGATTGCCAGAGGCACGGCCCATTTTTTTACCTAAGACCTAATGAAATTCGAAATTAAGGGTCTTATTTGTTCTGAATAATGCAATGAGTTTTCCAGGTTTCTATCTGGTCAGTCGACTAAGTAACCGAGTAAGATTTCTATGGTATGGCATCTCCTCTACCATTTAATCTGAAATGTCGCTGTGTATTCTCAAGATTGTATCTTAGAGCGTGCATTTAAACACACTCATGATCAGGTACTGCGGCATCTTTGTCACTTTATATATGATTGTACTGCAGTCTACTCTCCTCCTGGGTCAAAATATTGCATTTGATCATTTCACTAAAGAACATGGGTTATCAAATGATCATATTAGTTGTCTGGTACAGGATCAACGAGGATTTTTGTGGATCGGGACCACTAATGGCCTCAACCGATTTGATGGATATCAGTTCCTGGTTTTTACAAATTCTCAGCAGGATAGTAACAGCCTGAGCAATAATGAAATCAATTGCATTTATGAAGCCCGGGATAGTACACTATGGATCGGAACTCGGGGAGGCCTAAATATCTTTGATCCCGCTACCCAAAAATTCCAATTTATTTCTCTCAACATTGAGCTGGACGATGAACTCAATAATAACTGGATTGAAACCATATATGAAGATAAAGATGGGATCATGTGGATTGGAACCCGTGCAGGATTGAACGCACTGGAAACCGATCAACGCTCCTTTAAGTTTATCGAGGTACCCAGAGATTCGGATGATCCATGGTTTTCTGTCACCTCCATCATTGAAGTCCCAAATGAAAGTAATGAATTGATTATTGGAACGTCGGGCATGGGTGCATTTCGATTTATGAAAGAGCATTCGACCTTTTTTCCTCTTCCTATTCAAAATCTTGATTTGCCCGCCTGGATAAAGGACTTTCATATGGATGAGCAGGGATCCCTATGGGCAGTAGCGAATAGCAACAAAGTCTATATCTATGATTCTGCCACTCATGTTTTGAAGGAAACACTGCAGGAGTCTTATGAACCTGGCACTACCCTCCAATCGATACTTGTCACCTGGGATGGTCATGTCATTATGGGTACTGAGGGGCAGGGGTTACGAATATTGGATGTTGACATCAATCACTTACAGGATCAGGACGTGCGAGAAAATGCCGTCAGTATTTATCAAAACTGGATCACCGATATACTGGAAGATCGTGAAGGAGGATTGTGGGTTGGCACTTTAAGCGATGGCATTTCCCGATTTTCGCTAGCCAGTAGAAATTTTAATGTTTATCAACATGATCCCTCGAACCCTGCATCCTTAAGTAATGATGTGATTACGACGGTGCTAACTACCTCGTTTGGTGACTTGTGGTTAGGAACAAGAAGGCACGGTATTAATATCCTACCACGCGATAGTGACGACTTTGTCCACCTAAATGCACCTGCCAATGGAATGGTATCCGATGAAATTATTGCCCTTTTTCAGGATTCCAAATCACGTATCTGGGTAGGAACCTGGGGTAAAGGACTCATGGTATATGATCCTGAGAAAAAGCAATTCAGTTCTTTCCAACCAATTGAAGATGACCCGCATTCACTTTCTGACTTTTATGTAGAGTCCATCTGCGAGACCCGTGCCGGCGAATTATGGATCGCTACGACTACGGGGATTTCGGTATTGGATCTGGATCACTGGCAGCATGGTAAATTCCGAAACTTTCGACATGATCCGGAAAATCATCATAGCCTTAGTTATCCTCGATGCACTGTCATATTTGAAGATAGTGAAGGAAGAATCTGGGTGGGAACACAAGCGGGGGGATTGAATCTTTTCGACAAGAAAGTAGATGGGTTTCATCACTACAAACATGCCCCATATGACCCTAAGAGTCTGGGTAGCAACAAAGTGGCTGACATAATTGAAGATAAACATGGCAGAATTTGGATTGCGACTACTGGTGGTTTAAATCTCTTTGATGAGGATATTGATGGTTTCAGACACTATGATACAAACCATGGACTGCCTAGTGGAGAGATTTTGGGCATGGTCGAACATAGAGGTTCAAATATTTGGATGAGTACTGGTTATGGACTATCACGGTTTAATTATGATAGTGCAGATTTCACAAACTACTTTGAACATGATGGACTTGCCAGTAATATTCTATGGAAACGTGCCATTACAATTTCTGAAGAATCCGGGCGAATAATATGTGGCTCCGAGCAGGGTCTTACGATCTTTCATCCAGATAGCCTTTCCACCAATGATCATGTGCCTCCCATTTCCATCCTGTCGATGCGAAAATATCATGCCGACACATCTAATCTTTCGAATTTTCAGGAAATAAATCTCATTGGCAAAAAAAAGATATCGATACGAGAGAATAAAAACAGCATCACACTAAAATTTGCCGCTCTGAGCTATGAGAAACCTATTCAAAATGAATATGCATATCGATTGAAAGGATTTAGTAATGATTGGATCAATCTGGGAAGTCAGCGAGAAGTCACTATCACAGGCCTTTCTGCCGGAAATTATTTATTTGAGGTCAGGGGATGCAATGCGGACGGTATCTGGAATGAATCGGGCAGCAGTCTGCAACTGATAGTTACACCTCCCTGGTACAGAAACCCCTTTGCGCTATTTATATGGGCAACGTTGCTTCTTTTTATAATCCTGTACAGCATTCGGATGTGGATTAGTTGGCGAACTAGGCGCATACAACGGGATTTTGAACTAGAGAAAGAAAAGCTAGAGAAGGCCAATCTCCAGCAGATGGATGAAATGAAGTCTCGATTTTATGCAAATATTACGCACGAATTTCGAACCCCCCTCACCGTAATTCTCGGAATGTC
Source organism: Bacteroidia bacterium (assembly GCA_030432855.1). Classification (GTDB taxonomy): domain Bacteria; phylum Bacteroidota; class Bacteroidia; order Chitinophagales; family Saprospiraceae; genus JABDMH01. The sequence continues at coordinate 5,695 of JAUILM010000169.1, read as the reverse complement.
CGATCTGAAGGTGAACCAGCAAGCTGCAGACAATAGTTTTCGATTTGAAATGATTCACCGGAATGGTGAAAACCTGCTCCATCTGGTCGATGAACTGCTTGAACTTTCCAGTCTTGAAACCAATGTGGTCCCACTGCAATTGATTTCCGGAGATCTGATCGCATTTGTCAAACGAAACATTGAACCATTTTTATTCGTCGCCAGAGATCGGAATATAGATTTGACATTTCAGGCCCAAAAGGAAATTCTACCCTGTAGGTTTGATCCTGACAAACTCCAGAAGATTTTAAATAATCTTATTTCAAACGCACTGAAATATACGCCTGAAGAGGGGCACATTGGTGTAAACATTTTCCGGGAAATTGAAGAAGATCGTGTGGTGATTACGGTTTCAGACACGGGTACCGGCATTCCAAAAGAAGACATCCCTAAAATATTTCAGCGGTTTTACCGAGGACATGATAGTGCTACTCTTGAGCATGTCGGAAAAGGTATCGGACTTTCACTTACTCGTGAGCTTATAGAATTGATGAACGGTGACATCACTGTGACCAGTGATCCGGCAATAGGAACCACATTCCGGTTTTGGTTTCCGTATGATGCGATCGAGGCAGGAAAAATGAAGGAATCACCAGGTGCCATAATCAACGATGCACTTGAAACGGAGGGCATGCCCACTGTGCTGGTTATTGAGGATAATGCAGACCTATCCACCTATTTAAAAACTTGTCTTACCCCCCATTACAAGACAACCTTTGCAGAGGACGGTAGAGATGGTATTCGATTGGCCATTGAATTAGTGCCAGACATAGTCATCAGTGATGTAATGTTGCCGGGCCAGAGTGGTTTTGAAATTTGTGAATTTCTCAAGAACCATGAATGTACCAGTCACATTCCCATCGTATTGCTTACCGCCAGGACGGATCTGGACTCCCGGCTTGAGGGCTTAAAGCAAGGTGCCGATGCTTATATTGGAAAGCCCTTCGAACTATCGGAATTGCTGATCCGACTTGAAAAACTGCTACAACTGAGAGCAACTCTTCAGGCATACTACGCAGATAGTGCCCACTCGAATAATAACGTTAAAAAACGGGGTGAAGAATCCAATCCTGAAGACGTATTCCTTCAGAAAGTGCGTCGAATTATCGACATGAATCTAGGAGATGAAACCTTTGGTCTCACCGGGCTATGTGAAGCGCTTGCCATGAGCCGGTCGCAACTATTCCGTAAAATGAAGGCATTGACTAATGAAGCACCTTCCATCTACATTCGCGATTATCGTCTGCAACGCGGTAAACATTTGCTGGAAAACACGGATTTACTAGTATCTGACATTGCCTATCAGGTTGGATTTAAGGATCCGGCCTATTTCAGTTTTACCTTTCACCAGGTATATGGTATAAGTCCGAGTGCCATGAGAAAAACTGAATCCTAGTTGCCGTCTGCAACGATTTTGAAAGAAAGTGACACGAGGTCTAAAGTCGCTGATTTTCTTGATAGTTAGCTTTGAAATGTGAAGGCCTATCACCTGTCCTTCATTGTTTTTTTAGCTTTTCAAGAAAGTAACACACGCACAATGAACGCACAAAAGACCTTGCTACGTGCACCGCTTATCTACGTCCTCCTTCTGTTAAATTTTTCTGCTCTATCACAGCAGACTCCGGATCGAAATGCTTGTGGCTTCTCCCCTCAAGATGTGCAAAAACTGACCACTGATCCCTTGATTCAGGAGCTCTATCGTCAGATGGACGAGAAGATTGGCGAGCTTTCCCGAAAAAACAGCAAGAAAAAAACATCCCGATCTGCCAGCCCGGGTATTGTTTATAAAGTGCCTGTGGTGGTTCATCTGATTTATGAGCCAGGCACGGCCCTGGGCCAATATGCCAATATGACGGATGCACAAGTGCAGTCCCTGATCAATCAAGCCAATGCAAATCTGCGACATTCAAGTGGTAGCACCTATGCTAATCCCTTTAGTGGAGCCGATGCCGGCATCGAGCTATGTCTGGCCACCGAAGATCCATTCGGCAATCCTACAAATGGCATTGACCGGCATGAGGACGCAGTCAATGCCACGTACAATCCAGCCACTCAAAACGTGCAAAATGCTTATCAATGGCCTAAGGAGGACTACTTAAATATATACTATGTGAACACCGCTCCCGCAAATACGACCGTGTTGAATGGTCATGAAAGTATCGTTTGTTGGGGCTATAGTGCCAAAGTACTTACCCACGAGCTGGGACACTTCTTTGGACTTGTGCATGTCTATCAAGGTGGCTGCAATAATGGAAATTGTGATACGGATGGTGATAAGATTTGTGACACACCTCCATCTATTTCATATGGTCCCGGTATCCCTGTTTGTCCTCCTTCTCCCCTTAACACGTGCTCTACCGATAGCCAGGACACCGATCCAAGAAATCCCTATCGACCCACTGCGTTAGGTGGTCTGGGCGATGTTGATGACGTCCTGGAAAATTATATGTATATAGCCCTCAACTGTGCGGAAGCTTTTACTCAAGGTCAGGTAGATCGCATGCGGTTCGTACTTTCAGGAGCCGTATTTGATCCACTGCGATCACCCTATAAACTTTTGGAATCAACGAAGTGTGGTCCCGTTTCTCCTATCGTCAGGCAAGCCAATGTGGGAAACCAGCTTTGCACCTCCACCGGTATATACCAGCAGAGTATTGGGTTTGTGTACTCAAACCCTCCCACTTCAGGACAACTTAGCGTAAATGGCCAGTTGTTTGATTTTTCGCAGGATGGTAGTCAGCTTATAGATCTTAAAAACCTACCTGCGGATGGCAATCCCGTCAATGTAACTGTATTTTTTACCGCCGATCCATCCTCAGTGTTTACCTATCCCGCCCTATTTACCGCCCCAACACTTGGTAACTGTCAGGTAGCTCCCTGTACCATCACTGATATAGTAGTGACCGCCGGGCCTACTTGTGATCCGCTTAGGGATCCAAATTTCTACAGTGTGAATTTTCAAGTTTTTTATGAGAATCCTCCTCCCGGTAATGGAGCAATGCTCGATCTTTATGTTAACGATATATTGGTATCGAGCTTTATGTCCTTTCATTCACCGGAATACTTCGCTGTACTCATAGAATCTGACGGGCAACCTGCTGATGTGAGAGCCCAATTTCGAGAACAACCTACTTGTGCTCGTACGGAACAAGCTATGTATACTGCACCAAACCCCGGTTGTGGAATGGCAGACAATTGCGCTATCACTGATTTGAGTGCTTCCGTGGGAGGTCAAACAGCCTGCGTACCTAATACGAATCGCTATACTCAACAAGTGATCGTTACTTATTCAGATCCCCCAGGAAGTGGCACCCTGGTCGTAAACGGGCAATCCTTTGCCATTACCAGCAGCCCACAAACCGTCACATTAACTAATCTTATCTCTGATGGGAACAATGTAGATGTGACAGCATACTTCTCCGATAATACCAACTGCACCTACACAGAAAACAATTTATTTACAGCTCCTGCAAACTGTGAACCACAACCTTGTTCCATCACCGATCTCAGTATACCCGGCAATGGCCAAACAGCATGTGACCCCAACAGTAATACCTATACGCAGCAAGTGACGGTAACCTATGCCAATGTACCTGCGACTGGCAATCTCGTAGTGAATGGTCAGTACTTTGCCATCACATCCAGTCCGCAGACCGTCACACTGCTTGGTTTATCCTCAGACGGCAATAATGTAGATGTCACCGCCTATTTTTCCGCTGACCAATCCTGCCAACGCACCGAAAACAATCTATTTGTTGCGCCGGTAAGTTGTCAATGTCTTATCACGGATATTAGTGCATCCGCACAAAGTGCCTGCAATCCTAATACGAATACCTATACGCAAGACATCACCGTGACTTATACCAATGCTCCCGCCACTGGTACCCTGGTGATCAATAATCAGTTTTTCACCATCACTTCCAGTCCGCAAACAGAAACACTGTCAGGGCTCATTGCCAATGGTGGTGCGGTCAACGTTTCAGCCTATTTTTCAGCCAGTAATACTTGTGCATTGTTCAGAAACAATTTATTCACGGCACCCGACAATTGTGAACCACTTCCCTGCACCTTAAATTCGGCCACATTAGGTGCACAATCCCCTTGCAACGATGTAAATAACACGTACACCCAGTCGCTCACTCTATTTTATGATAATGCACCCTCATCGGGTCAGCTGATCGTAAATGGACAGAGTTTCTCCATCACGGGAAGTCCGCAGTCTATTACACTGATTGACCTCGCCGCTGATGGGAACCCTGTAGACTTAAATGCTTACTTTACCTCTGACGTCACCTGTGCGCTCAACGTAAATAACTTCTTTACTGCACCTGCAAATTGTGAGCGATTGTCAATTGACAATATTGTTTTAGGTATTCAATCTCCCTGTGATCCACAAACCAACACATTCTCACAAGAAGTCATTGTCCACTCTACGCATCCACCCACCACTGGTTTCCTCAGAGTAAATGGTCAGAATTTTCCAGTAGGCCCCAGTCCGCAGTCTGTGACACTGACGGGCCTTCCATCCAATGGGAATGAGATCATAGTACATGTGGAATTTACCGATGATCTCAGTTATACCGCTTCAACGGATGGTCTGATGGCACCTTTTTCCTGCACAGACTGCACCGATCTGGTCAATACCTCAAGTATAGCCATTCCCGCAACAGGATCTTCCAATCACGTGATCCAGAGTGTAATCAATATGCCGGTCTCCGGATCCCTTCTGGAAGTGGAGATACTGGATCTCGACATCACTCATAGTTATGTAGGCGATCTGGTGGTACAACTAACTTCTCCTGAAGGTAGCACCGTAACGTTATTTGATCAGCCGGGAGTTCCTAATTCAACCTATGGATGTGGTAGTGAAAATATCCAGGATTTGCGTTTTGATGATGATTTTTCTAACGCTTCCTCTGCGTTGGAAAATATGTGCAATGCGACCAGCCCAGCACTAACCGGATCCTTTCGGCCTCTAAATTACCTTCAGAATGCATTAAGTAATTTTGAAGGTGAGGACCCCCAGGGAAATTGGACACTGACTGTAGTTGATAAATATCCTGCTTCGGATGGCGGAAGCCTGGATCGCTGGGAACTGCGACTATGCTTTACAGATGCACAATGTGAAATCATTGATTTGGCTGCCGGACTACAGACTCCCTGCCAACCCGGAGACAACCGCTATACACAGGATGTGTTGGTCACCTATGTTAATCCTCCGGGGAGTGGACAGCTGAACGTTAATGGCCAACAGTTTGCAATCACTGGTAGCCCACAGACTGTTTTATTAGAAAATCTGATATCCGATGGGAATGCCGTAGATGTGACCGCCTTTTTCACTGCTGAAAATGGTTGTGCTCTTACCGAAACAGATGTCTTCACTGCACCTGCCAACTGTGAGCCCTGCTCCTTCAATACTGTAACATTAGGTAGCCAAAGTCCCTGTGATCCATTGACGAATACCTATAGCCAGACACTGGTAGTTACTTATTCGAAAGAACCGGCGTCAGGCACCTTAATTATTAATGGACAGCATTTCGCAATCACAGGAAGTCCACAAACTGTGATCTTGACTGGACTACCTGCTGACGACCAACTACTGGTGGTAGATCCCGGCTTCAGTGATGAAACCAATTGTGTCTGGAATGGGATTACG
>JAUILM010000168.1 GCA_030432855.1 Bacteroidia bacterium | reverse complement strand
CTAAGTATTCAGAGTGTCATTATTATATCTAGTATATTACTGAGGTGTTTTGCTATCAACTATGAATGTTATGAAGTTATTATGCTCCATTTTCTTGATTTTATTTGTTGGAATAAGTCCGGTGTACACTCAGATCTATGTGGCACCCGATGGAGATGATACCAGTCCAGGGACCATCTCTCAACCGGTGGAGTCTATACAGCAAGCTCAGGAATTGGCAAATCCTGGTGATACGGTGTTTATACGGGGTGGATTGTATCAGGTCCGGGAAGATCAGATATCACAGATTCAACAGAATCTCTTTGCTTGCATCACCTTCTTAAGTAAAAGTGGACAGCCTGGGGAGACCATTAAATATTGGGCTTACCCGGGAGAAACTCCCGTTATTGATTTTTCTAATGTAGCACCTCCCGATCGGCGTGTAGTAGGGATTTGGGTGGATCAACAGACAGAGTACATTCATATTAAGGGTCTGGAAATGACAGGGATGCGAGTCACTATTCTGGAGCATACCGAGTCTTATTGTATCTATAGCCGGGGGAGCAACAATATATTTGAGGAAATCAGTATGCATGATAATGTTGGGACGGCCTTACGTCATTTCAGGGGAGGTAACAATTTATTTCTGAATTGCGATGCGTACCGCAATCATGATAATGTATCACAAGATGGACTCGGTAGTAATACCGATGGTTTTGGTTGCCATCCCAATCCAGGCGCTACGGGCAATATATTTCGTGGGTGCCGAGCCTGGTTCAATAGTGATGATGGCTTCGATATTATTCGTGCGGATGAAGCCGTTCTGTTCGAAAATTGCTGGGCATTTTATAACGGGTATTCAACAAGTTTTCAAAGCTTAGGAGATGGTAATGGATTTAAAGCCGGTGGCTATGCACACGATGAAGCCAATCAAATCCCTGATTCCGTACCCAGAAATACCATACGCTTTTGTATAGCTGTGCGAAACAAAGCCAATGGATTTTACTCTAATCATCATTTAGCGGGTAACGATTGGTACAATAACACCGGTTATCTTAATAATTCGAATTTTAATATGGTGAATCGTGAAAGTCCGCAGATAGATAATATTTGGGTGGACGGATATGATCATACACTCAAAAATAACCTCAGTTATAAACCATTTGGATTCGGTACACATACAGCCTATATCGATACCGCTCAAAATACTTTGGAGAATAATTCATTTAATCCAACTTTAACCCTTAGCGATGATGACTTTGTAAGCCTGGATCACAATCTGCTGACTGCATCGCGAAAACCTGACGGTAGTTTACCAGATATTGATTTTATGCGACCCATCGAAGGAAGTGTATTGATAGATGCCGGTGTTGATATCGGCTTTCCATTTTCAGGAGAGGCACCGGATCTTGGTGCAATTGAAACCGATTATCTCACCAGCTCGATTTTTTTTACAGAAAATACGAATGAAATAATAGGTCTGCAGCAAAACTTTCCCAATCCATTTTCTTCCGATACAAATATCCAATACACCCTTTCTGAATCTGGGTATATCGAAATGTCTATTTACAATATAATTGGCCAAAAAGTCCACACCATTTTAGCCCAGAATCAGGTGTCAGGACAATATACGGTGTCCTGGAAAGGAGAGAATGATCGGGGTGAGTCAGTTGATGCCGGGATCTATTTTTATCGCTTATCCACGACCAATTCCTCCGGTACATATACTGTGTTTAAGAAGATGATGCGATTGAGGTAAACCTTCGCTTTCTTTCTACGCCTTGTTGGGCCGTGCGAGGATGTTTTGAGCATGAAAATGTCCTCGAAAATTTAGTAAAGGGAGGCAAGCATTTCCGGCCGAAAATTGTTTCTATAAGCACACTTGTTCTAATCAGCAATCCGCACGAAATTTATTCCTTTTGCATTTCGGCTTGAAACTGAGAAGCCATCAATTGCGCCACTTGGAGTTCGTAAGAACCGGACCTGGCTAAAGGCTGTTCTACTCCCAGTGAACACATCTGCCATCACTTGTTGTAAAGGAATATCTCGTTGTCTTAGATGGGTTGCATAAATATTATCGCCTTTTTTTTCTATGGAATAGATGGACTTTAATTCTTCACTATAATATATTCCACTATACTGATTTAGATCCTTCGATTCGAGTGCGAAGGGAACATATTCAATAAATGCATTTGGAGGGTCATTTTGGTATTTGTAGTACATGATTCTATTGCCGACAGTGTCTGATTCAAACCAAACCTTAATTCCAAATGAACCTTCGAAAGTGAATTGATTATCTTTGGAAGAAATAAGTGCTGTTTCGGATCCATTTGTTCTGACATAGAATAGTTTATTATCTCTGAAAATGATTTTTCTCGAGATCAAAGCATCATCACTCCAATAGTCCCCCTCCCATTTTTCAGGATGAACTGTTCCCTTCTGATGAGGCTCATTCGAGAGCGTTGGTCGGTTTTGAGCCCCACTTATTTCTGGGAGAAAAAGGTCCACTACCTGCAAAGCATAATCATGAGGAGAGCATGCATAGTCATTGCAGGAAACAAAAATGGAAATGTTTTGATCTGGGAAAAATCCCATATAGGAGTTGATACCGACACCACCGCCTTCATGTTGCAATTGGCTATGACCCTTATATGGATCATAGTAAAGTCCAAAGGTTGAACTGATGGTGTCACCGTTTGTCAATACCATTTGGTTGACCAATTCTGTTTCTGATTGATGTTGATTGATGAAGTCGTTAATAAATATCAGCCACTTAACAATATCCTTTGTAGTAGTGTAGAGAGCACCAGCTCCCGGCGAAGGCGTGAAGTGAGGAATCTGCTTGTAAGCAGAATCTTCCTTCATATACCGAGCGGCCTCATTGTATTTGATACCATATAGATCATCATTAAAGAATGTCTGATGCATATTAAGGGGAGTAAAAACTCTTTCATGCATGAAAGTGGCAAAGGTTTGACCGCTGATCCGTTCAATAATTTCAGCTAGCAGGACATAATTGGAATTTGAATAATTGAATTTTGAACCTGGAGGGAAATTTATGTCTTTCTGGTTGTAAATTAAATTTAGTAGATGATCATTCAGAATTGGGTCCCCATCTAACTGATATCCGGATAAGTGAAATAATTGAATCCACTCTCTGATCCCACTGGTGTGAGTTCCAAGTTGTCTGATCGTGATTTTGTTTCCATAGTCTGGAAATTGGGACAAATACTTAGTGATCTCATCATCTAGGGAAAGCTTGCCATCCATTTCTAATAGTAAAATGCCATAGGCTGTAAATGTCTTGGCACAAGAAGCGATATCCAAAAGAGTAGTGTCTGTAAATGGTGCCCCATATGCCAAATTCGCCATCCCGTAGCATTTCGAATATAGTATATCTCCATTTTGGACCACAGCAATAGCCGCTCCCGGAGTTTTGGAATTAAGGTGGTTAAATAGACCATCTATTTTGTACCCCTGTGAAACAGCTATGATGGGAGACATAATGGCAATCAAGGCCATGAAATGACTTTTGATGGTCAATATTTTTAACCAGCACTTTGAAAACCGTGGATTCATATGACTGAATACTTTAATGTCACTCTCTTGTCGTGTCCTTTTTGTAATAAACATCAAGTACCCACTGTATCATCTATCCTTTCTCAACCTCGACCCTACAATCCTGTAGTGCAGCCCCACCTCCAATATCCGTCAATCGGTCGTCAGTAAGGTGATTGGATGCCTGGCCGCCTTTTATTAATGAGGGCCAGTAGCCATGGGGCATGCAAACAACGCCGGGTCGAATGCTTTCTCTGACTTTTGCTTCCAGGAATACCTTCCCACGCTGGTTGTATACGATCACTTCATCACCACTAGAAATGTTCCTTGCTTTTGCATCCGAGGGATGAATATCCAGCCAGGGCCGACCTTCTTTCTGCCGTAGATGACGGACATTTGCATGGGAAGAATTATGAAAACCTTTAGTTTTCTTGACTGTAAGTAATTGCAGCGGGAAGTTAATTTTCTCTTCTTCAGAGTAGACTACTTCCTTGTATGAGGGCAGACCATTTTGTTGACTTATAAATTCACACTTGCCGCTAGTAGTAGCAAAGTTACCCTTCGCATGTGGTAGGTAAGGTTCAGGAATTTTGTATCGTGCCCACCCATGATTTTGCATGTATTCGAAATCTATACCCTCCAGGTAAGGGTGGTCAGAGTCAAAAGCCGATTTTACCATGTCCTTGTCAGATTCCTGGAAACATTCCTCGGTGTAGTCCATTTCTTTGGCCAGGAGTCTAAAAAATTCGCTATTGGGCCTGGCTTCACCCCGTGGAGAAATGGCAGGTTGGTTGATGTTGACATAGACTTGTCCCCACGAATCGGCGATGTCCCAATGCTCCAGTTGCGTGGTGGCCGGGAATATGTAGTCAGCATATTTTGCAGTCTCAGTCATGAAGTGTTCAAGTACCACAGTCAGCAGGTCTTCACGTTCTAGTCCTCGCTTCGTGAGGTTTGCATTGGGTGTGGTGGCCATTGGATTCGAATTAAATATAAAGATGGCCTGAATCGCCGGGTTTAATTCGCGATTATTTAGGATTTGACCAATCTGGACCATATTTAAGCTGCGCTTGGGTTGTGTCGGCATTTGTTTATGATACTCCAATCTTTCCCAATTGAGAGCATGACCGGCCATTTCAAAAGTTAAGTGCATCAACCCACCGCCAAGTTTGCGCCACGCCCCGGTGAGGGCTGGAAGTATGGCTACGGCTCTGGTGCCGTCTCCTCCATTATAATTATGCTCCATACCTACCATTATGCGAATTAGTGAGGGTTCGGTGGTAGCATATTCATGTGCCAATTTGATGATATCATTTTCGGGCAGTCCACAAATCTGCGAGACGCTAGTGGGATCATAGGACTTGACATGCTCTTTCAGGTCCTTAAAGCCAGAGGTGTATTGGTCAATATATTCCTGATCTACCATGTTTTCTTTGATGATAACATGCATCATGCCCAGGGCCAGAGCTACATCTGTACCTGGCAATGGTTGAATATGCCAATCAGCTTCTTCAGCTGTGGCAGAGACAAATGGGTCCACGACGATGATCCGGGCACCAGCCTCCCTGGCCTTTAAAGCATAAGGCCATTGGTGCATATTAGAATGCTTGGTGTTAGTGCCCCAAAGGATAATGTATCGACTGTGCTGCATATCTTCTGGCAGCACACCCATCGAAGTGCCATTTACTTCGAAGATGGCAGGAACGACAGCACCTCCACAGATGGTATGAGCAATTTCCGAGGCTTCCATTCTTGCAAAGAATCGACTACTCATCGCACTCTTCTGGACCAGGCTTTGAGTGCCCATATATCCGTGTGAGAGAACTGATTCACTTCCGTGCCGGCTTATCACATCCTTCAACTGATCACCGAGTTCGCTAATGGCCTGATCCCAGTTGATAGGTTCAAATTTCCCTTCACCTTTTTTGCCCACTCGCTTGAGAGGTGTGAGTAATCGATCGGGGTGATACGTGATATCCCGGGGAAAAGTTTCCATCTTTCCGCAAAGCTTACCAGCCGTAAAGGGGTTCTCTTTATCAGCACCAAAAGAAATGACTTTATCATCCTGGACTGTGACTTTCCAACTACAGGAATCAGGACAATCATGGTAACATACTCCATGATAGGTGGTGCCTTCATCGACAGTGTCCGGCAGGGAAACAGGTAACACAGAGGCCAATTGAACACTTGCATATCCCTTTGCGGCCTGATTTACAAACTTGCGTCGGGTGATCTTTTCTTTTTTCTTACTCATGATGGTCGGGTTTTAAACAACTCATTAGCCATAATTTTTTCTTCCAGGTGCAGGAGAAGATATTAGACTGAGGTCAGCTAATATGCAGCCTGCTAGCGGGTCCTCACAGCCAATCTTTGTAAATTATGAAAAATAATGGTGTTTATCGAAGTACGATACGGTAGCAGTTGAAGGATTCGATAGGTAATACATTGTGTATATCAAGGATCTGCATAAAAAATGGAAACTCGGAATTACAATAATGAAAGAAGAAAAACCTTTTACCATTGCATCATAAGCTGTAAAATCCCCCCTGTCGGTTCCACCATTAAATAATCAACTGTAATCAATCGCTTGAGAAGATTGTCCAGATATTGCGCACTGACGGGTCCCCATCCCTCCTCATCCAAACCATGAAGATTGAGGATGAGCCAGCCGCCATCACTAGCTAAAAAACTATTTATTTCCTGCTCTACATAATCATCGCAGAAGTCGGGTCCGTGTCCCCGGCAGCCGAGACGTAAGGGTAGTTCTTTGACGGGGAACGCATTGACTTTGGAATCTTTCAAGACTAACCATCCACCTGTGCGGATGGCAGAAACTTTGGTCATGGTAAAGTCTTCCAGCTCCATGGTGGAGGCATTGTAGGCAAAATTGTATACGGCTCCTTTGGACGTGTATCCTGATAAATGCTCTGTAAAATATTGTAGGCACTTTTCGATGTTATCTTTTGCCTGGGCAGCTGGTATCTCGGTGAGATTTAAATGCTCCCAGGTGTGGGGCATGACTTCATGGCCTCTTTCTTTGAGATTGTTCCAGTCATCAAAATCACCCAGTAGATGTTGTGGGATATATTTCGACTCCGTCTTAAAGCTTTTTAAGTGACCCGTTGCGATGACATTAAGGCAGGCTCGTAGACCGTAGTTTTCATGGATTTCTGCGATGCGGTAAAAAGATTTCTTAAAACCATCATCAAAGCTTAAAGTAAGAGCATGCGTCTTTTGTGGATCGGAAGTAATTCCTAATGAACTGACTCCTAGTGAACCCACAGCAGTCAAAGTGGATGTTATAAAGTCTCTTCGATCCATTTTTTTGTTATTAAATCTTCTTTTCCAAGTGGATTTACTTCCTAAATACTTCACAACACATACATCCCAAACAATTGTTCAAGAACCTTTGCTGGTTCCCTGCAAATCCCGGGATGCGTCTTAGAACACTGAATAATAGTGCTTTTGGCAGCAGACAACCAGCGAAATCGTAAGGCTACATCCAGTGCCCCAATCCTGCCAGCTTCTGGTCCACCTCTGCAAATTGACACCCAGGCCTCCAAATATTTTCTGATCAGGTGTGTATCTACATGACTGGAGAAAGCATGAATTTTTTTATCGTCAAGTTGATATTTCATGTCCAGATAATGCTTCGGTTTGGAAAATAGGATGACACCTATATTCAGAAACTCTTCTCTCTCCACTTTGGGTACCAGCCGTATCACCGTATACTCGTATGTGACCTTACTTTGCATCTTCTGCCTCTTTAACCAGGACATCAATCATGTTGAGCTTACTCCGTAAGAACTCAACATAGGCATCACGCATCGCTTGCGTGGTGAGGGGCATGGATTCTGCCTCCAGCCATTCTTCCGGTATCAGGGATACGATCTCACGAATCACTTCTACCGTAATTTGATCCTTGATTACCCCTGCAGCATCTACCAATTTGTCGGCCCGCTCTAGTAGCACATGATCTTTGACGTTGGGAAAGGACCGGCCCAGGTGGGATTGCCAGCTATTCCAGTTGTGATGGAAGTACAGGCTGGCACCATGATCAATGAGCCAAAGCTGATTTTTCCAGTGCAGAAGATTCGTGTTTTTGGCTGTGCGATCAATATTGGTGATGATACTGTCCAGCAACACCACTTTGGAGGCCGACATAGCGTCTGCCGGAGATACTAACGGGTCGTACGTGATGGCTCCCGACAGGAAGTGCAGTCCTAAATTGAGACCCACACTAAACTTCAGCAGGTCCTGTATCTCTTCGTCCGGCTCTGTCTTGCTAAACGAATCATCCAACTGCATAAATACCAACTCTGGCACATGCAAGCCGATCTCCTGCGCCAGCAATCCACCTATCAGCTCCGCGATCAATGCTTTCTTCCCCTGACCGGCCCCTCTAAACTTCAGCACGTACAGAAAATCATCATCCGCCTGCACAATCGCTGGTAGTGAACCTCCCTCGCGCAAGGGCTGTAAGTATTGCGTGACTTCGACTGTACGAATTTCAATGCTATTCATGTGTCTGAAGATAGGAAAGTATGGTGGGTTAGGTTGCGGTAGTCCACCTGATAACAGGAAAGGCAACTATCTGTCGCTCACTAATACTCCCGGGTATTCAAGATGCCATTAGTCCGGATGTTCACTTGCAGGAAGCGGACTGTCATCGGCCTTCAGGTCACCTACCACATATTGTAGCCCATCCAGCAGAAACTGAAGGAACTCCGGGTTGTCAAGACTCTGTGCATTATGTGAGGCGGAGGTGTAGAACACTCTGCCATTTCCGTGTTTTTTTATCCAGGAAACGTAAGTCACAGAGCTCTTTGGCTTTTCTCTCATGCCTTCCAGGCTGCCTGTTTCGATATAGAGCAAAGGACGAAAGTCGTAGTCGAAATAGGCATTCTTAAAGAAATAAGGCTCATCGACATGGGTAAAACCGTCTCCTTTGAACGCCTGTACCAATGCATGATCCGGGTCTACTTCCTTTAAGTGCATGCTTTGTTGCCTGGGGTGGTAATCAAAACTGCCCCCGGTCAATTTGCTAAAAGGCATCGAATTATTCTGAACGGTTATAGCACCATGCAAAATCAACAGGCCACCACCATTAGCAATATAATCCATGAAATTCTTTTCATACGTTTTGGCGGCCTCTGAAATAGCTGTCTCATCGAGGCTGGTATTTATGGAAAGCAGGTCGTAAAACAGATCGCGCTTTGGTCCCGAAGGATTGCAGTTATTAAAGATCACGGCATCATATTGTGATAAGTTTTCCTTCTCGAACGCATGGATGTCCCGTAAGTTGGTGATTTCAAAGGCTCCCGTCTTTTTTGCCAGTATCTTGAATAGTTCAATGTTGTGCGGAATGATCCAATGATAGAATCCCGTGTGTTGCGAAAACATCATAACCTTTCGTACCGGCGCTTTTTCACGTGTCGATGTTGGCGCTAAAGAATCAATTTTGCTCAACCACTCCGGGGTGATTTTAACGGGTTCCAGGCTCTGCGCATAGCCCAGAGATATGAATAGTACGGAAAGTAGCAGCGATGATAAAGTTTTTAAGACTTTCATGGTAAGGATTTAAACTTGGAAGTTGTTCCCAGTTAGTTCTAATAACGGGCATGAATGTACCTACAAAATCTCGTAAATCTTAAGATCGAAGGTCAAAGAATGTCCTATGATTGTAGTCTGAGAAAATCGTCGTATTGTAAATATCCGACTCCCTTCTGTTCCAATGAGACATTGTTTGCAATGGCTTTACCCAGCATGTCTACTTTAATACCTCTATATTTTCGCCATCCCTTTCGAAAAATAAAATCCAACTTTGGCCATATTTTCAGGAAAACGGCCTGAGTCCATCCATACCTGTTTTGTGGAGTTAGAATCATAGATGGTTGGTAAATATTAAGACTGTCAAAATTCAGCTTAATGAGTTCGTCGTGAAGCTCTCCTTTGGTTCTTAAGTAGTA
>JAUILM010000167.1 GCA_030432855.1 Bacteroidia bacterium | reverse complement strand
ACCTAGATTCTGTACTGTTATCATGATTGAATGATGTGTGTGGGTATAATCCCGGCATAAAAGGTCGCAAAAGTAAAGATAAATATGGAAGCAGTGTACGAAAGGGAATATCCACTCTTCGGGTATACTAAGATAGTTGACAATATAATACCTTCAAATCATGATGATGCCTCATCTTCCTGGCCGTGGTACAATGCCTGTCCTCCGCGCCCACACCATCCACATGTCAGACATTTGACTGACGAGATCAGGATGTTGGGACGCTACATCATGCATTTCTGTTCGATCCTCTTCCATATCAAACAGTTCCCAATTTTGGAGAGACAGTTCGTCAGTCTGGTCCCAGATAAACGAGTTTTTACTGGCTTTGGATATCAATTTCCATTGATCCATACGCACGGCACGATTACCCTCGTGTTCCCAATATAGAGCCTCTCGATCCAGGCTTTCATTTTCAAATATCGACACTAAGGATTTGCCTTCCATCGGCAAAATCGACTTACCATTGTAATTGGATGGATAATTGGCTCCGGATACATCAACACAGGTGGCCATGATATCAATAAGGTGAGCAGGCTCATTACGAAGCTCACCCCCTTTGCTGATTTTTTCAGGCCAGTGCACTATCAGCGGAGTTGAGATGCCTCCTTCATGCACCCAATGCTTGTATTCCCGGAAAGGTGTATTGCTCACATTGGCCCAATTGCGACCATATGCCGTGTATCCGTCGGGAGGACCCGGCCAGCCATTTTTCATCAGTTTCACGGGTTTGCCGTCCCTGGTGATGCTCGGCACCATTGCCGTCTGTATTTCACCCGGTTGCATTGGGATCAGATCCGCTTCATCGGGTTGTTTCTGCCACCCGAGCTCTTCTGCGCATGCTCCATTATCCTGCAAGAAAAATATGAGCGTATTTTCCAGCTCACCTCTTGCATCAAGTTCGTCTACTACACGCCCGATCCCTTCATCCATCAATGTGACCATAGCTGCATAGACCTCCATATTAGCTAGTTCCCAGTCACGATCAGGAATATCATCACTCCAGGGCAGTATCAAAGAGTCCCGCATGGTCAAGTCCCATGCTTCCTTGATTAATCCAAGTTCCTTCATTCGATCATATCGAGCTTCGCGCATGGCATCCCATCCAGCATCATAGTGCCCCTTGTACTTTTCCACTGCGGCAGCAGGTGCATGCATGGGCCAATGAGCTGCTGTATACGATAGATAGAGAAAGAATGGATTATCCGATGAATGATCCCGGATATATTGAACTGCCCGATCCGTAAAGTCTGTCGTACAATAAAAACCATCTTGAGGGGCGATGTAGGTATTGTTATCTGTAAGGGACCGGGGATCATAAAGACTTCCTGCTCCTGAGATCATCCCGAAAAACTGGTCGAATCCCCGCTGGATAGGCCAGTTTTTTTTATCCGGATTCTCTATCACATAGGGTGTCACATGCCATTTGCCGGACATATATGTTGCATAGCCGGCTTCTTTTAGCACCTCTGCAATGGTGACCGCCTGATCACTTAGATCACCTTGAAATGCGGGTGTACCTCGGTCATTCACCATATGACCTATACCTGCTTGTTGAGGGTAAAGCCCTGTCAATAGTGATGCCCGGGTTGGACAACATCGTGCCGTATTATAAAACTGGGTAAATCGTAGACCACCTTCGGCCAGTGCATCTAACCGGGGCGTCCGGATCTCACCACCATAACATGCAAGGTCGGAGTATCCCATATCGTCTCCCATGATTAAAATTATGTTGGGTGGACTGGCATTTTTTTCATCTCTGGACTTACCCGACTGACAACTATATGCGAAAATAAGCAGTAATGTGAAGAGCCATAAGCCGTAAGAAGTGTCCTTTGCAAAAGTCATGATAGATCGTGGATAGATTACTCCGAATGTAACAATTACATCCGATACTTTGCCACGTTTTCATCATCAACTAACTCGACACAGTAGGCGCTTTTATTGCTCTTTTTACTAATTTTTATCTCTTCGATGAGAAAAAAGGTTACCATCAAGTTGTATAGTGCCAAACGATTTATTTACCGGTATACCTGTGCCAGGAAAAGTGGTCTATTTTTTTTGCCATTAAGTTGGAAAGCATAAGGGATCATTTCCTTTACCTCATTTTCGCCTGCACCTTGCCGGCAATTTTTTGGACATGGTTGATCAATGCGGGAGAAATGATGGCGCGCTCTCCTGGTAGTTCATATCTATCCCTTTTGGGGTGGTCTTGATAACTGGATTGAAAATCCGTAAATAAACGAAACTCCTGCTCTAAAGCATTAATGGGAGCAGTGCCGGACAGGCTAATGGTGACCATATCACTTCGTATGATTTGGAGCGCCTGTTCTATTTCAGGTTCTTGTTTTTTTAGCAATTTTATGAACGCATTCCGATGCTCAGGTCCCGGACGCTGACCCTCAGACTGGAGATGTAGATTGACCAATCGAAGTATTTCCACATTTGTTGCATCAAGGGATGGATTTATGCTCTTTCCCGTGCCCACTCGAGGTGCATCGGGTCCTATCACTACCTGTAAGAGTGCATCGGCTATGTCCAGATCCTCTGCGATACATTGTTCATAATCAAGAATATGAAGATTGGACTTACCCAGTAAGTTAGACCAATGGGTAAGGGTGACCACTCCATTTATTAGATTTCTTTTTGAGTCTTTTAATATGTGACTCAAAAAATAGAGGGGCCAGGATTCTGTCCCGCCATGTTTGACATATTCTTGCCAACGTGACACCAGAAGGGGCCCCAGTCGCCTCTTACTATATATTATTTCAATTTTTGTATCTGGAATTTGATTAATAAAATATTTTATCTGGTTCCTATTGAGATGGGAAAATTCCTCGCTTGACATTAACGTACTACCCTTTAGAGCCCCAATAAATGCTTGTATTTCTGATGAATTTCTTTCCTTAATCCATTGGACAACGGTGTGATGTGCAATTCTATGGGAATTAAAAGGACTTGGAATTTTTGGGTAGTGAAGCCCTATAGAGTGTAGGTAGTCGCGATGCTTACTGAGAGTCTGTTGTATATAGGTGGTGCCTGTCTTATGGGGACCAATATGGATGAATAACTTTTCTGGCATTTAATGATTAGTACTTTTTGGATATCCGGACCCAGAGCCCCTGATGATTTACGAATTTAAGTACCTGGGATAATAGTTGGTGTAGTTTAGTTTTTAAAATGTTTATTAACGAGGTCTTTTAGTTGCTTCTGACCTTCACGGTATAATTGCATGTCTTCCATGCACCTGAGTTCGATTTCTTTAATCAAAAGAGGGTCGAGTTCATATTTGCCAGGGGATTTCGATTTGTTTTGGTTTCGGGGTTTTACGATGATCTCATTTTCGATTTTAAATATTCTATTGAATAGTTTTATAGATGCATCATATTCTTCAACAATGCCTACAAAGTCAAAATCGCTGAGAGGTTTTCCATCGACGAATTTAGTGGCAAGATTCCAGTTTTTGCGCGACAAAATAAATTCTTCCAGTGATTGATTTTGTTCGTAGAGTCGCACACAATACTTATTATCCATATCCGGATTTCGCAGGAAATAATAGTACATGGAAACGGGGATCTGGGTCGGGTTTCTCAACCAGGTGATATATCGTGCATTTGTAAAATGGTCTTTATAATGATTGCTTTTAAAATGCCCATGCAGGACCATGGTGTCTCCCGGCAGCTCTTCCAGTATTTTGGATTTATCATGCTGATAGTCAAAAGCCACCCTGCCCGGAAAGCACTGATTCAGATATTCCTTGAAGGTAGTACCACCAGACTTTGGAATGTGTATGCTAAAAATCATATACTAATAAATCTACAAAGCAAATTAAGGGTCGATAAGGTCTCGGGAAAGTACATGATTGATTACTGACATCTTGCGGGCCTCGTCTCCTTTTTTGGCTACCGAAAGCAAGGCTTGCTCGCGAATGCTCTGCCATTTTTGCTTGTCGATCATCAGGTCCTCAATAGCGGATGCAAATGTGACCGGGTTATTTTCACCCCCATCCATGATAGAAATATCAGCCTGCATTTCTGACTGCGCCACAATCATGGAGCTTGCCACCACAGGGAGCCCCTGTGATGCCGCAAGGATTACCTTAGCCGGGCTACCCGCGGCAAATCGGGTAGGAGCTATGAAGACACGATGACTTTCAAAATACGGATCCAATCGATCTACCTGTCCTGTAAGACGGATAAAGTGATGTTGTCTCGCCAATTTCTGGATTACATCAGATCGGTTACTTCCAATTAAGGTCAGTGGGAGACCGTAAAATTTATCAGAGAGAAGTGGGTAGACCTTTTCAACAAACCAAAGAATGGAATCGACATTTGGCGATTCATCCTGGTCCAGGTTTCCGACAAATAGCAAACCGGTCCTTTCCTCAAACCCTGCTGCTGAGGGTGCGACATCGAAGCGGGTATCAAGGATGCTGATATCCTGTACGCCGGCTTGTTTAAATTGATTTGCCTCGTAAGTGTTTACGGTAATCACGCAATCCGCCAAATGACCCATGGATAATTCGTCCTCCATCTTTTGCTCTATTTCTTCATACGTATCGGTTGCTTCATGAAGCTTTGCATATATCAAATCTCGGTGCGCATAAACGGCCTCAGAATCGTAGATGATTTTGATTTGCGGACTGTGTCGTCGGATGTCAGCTAACATAGGGGCCAGGAATTCCATATTGTGGGGCCGGCTGATCCACAAAGTATCGTAAAAGGAGATTTTCGTATCCAGAAATTTCAGAATCCCTTCTCTTCCAATCTCAAATGCACACTCAATGGTTGGATTAATGTCCTGGTAGGTCCGATCCCAACCTTCCTTCGCCGGGAAGTTTAACGGAAGTAGGGTGACAAAATGTCCCAGTTCGTCGATTTGATTGACGATTTCATTACTTCTGGGAAACCCTGCTCCCCGATCTGTATGAGGTATCATATCGTCGATATATAATACCCGATGGGTATCTGCAGATCTCCGCAAGCTGGCTGGCAGATGGTGCTTGGGTTGGGGTGACATCTGCTTCGACAATCGCTCCCTGTGACGATCTACAAATTTAATGCGATTGGTACGCTGCAGTTGGATGGCCCGGTCACTATTTTCAGAACTGGCAAATTCGAAATGAATAATTTCTGCACGGGGCTCATACATCACTTTATAGCCATGTTCACGTAGACGCATACAAAAGTCCGTCTCTTCGTAGTAGGCTGGAGAGTACACTTCATCAAAGCCATTTAATTGGCGCACAATTTCCAGAGGTGTCAGTAAGAAAGCGCCAGAACAGAAATCGACCTCCCGTCGGAACATGAACTTCGGATCGTCCGGATCTTCACCTCTTCCATATCCGGCACAGCTGCCATCATTCCAAATGATACTCCCGGCCTCTTGCAGAGAGCCATCCAGTAAAAAAATCTTGCCTCCCACGGCACCAATCGTATGGTCTGATAATAACGTTCTATAGGCAGCCTCAATCGACCCTTGCAGAATCCGGGCGTCATTATTCAATAGCAGGACATATCTACCCCCTGCGTGGTTAAATCCCTGGTTACATGCCTGCAGAAATCCTAAATTTTCTTCATTTCTGAAGATCCTGGCACCTTCTACTTTAGCAAGCAGTTCGGGGGTCGCATCGCTCGATGCATTATCGATAATGAGAAGTTCGTAGGGCACCTTACAGTGTGCAATAATTGACTGAAGGCATGATAGCGTCAGTTCAGCTCTATTATAGAGGACAAGCAGTATACTGATGGTAGGTGTAGTTGAGGTGGTACAGCGCAGAGTTGACCCACTATCGAGAAATACTTCTAACTCCCTTCTTTTCTGCTGAACAAAGAGATTTTTCAGATGCTTGATCCTCGGACCTTCCAATGCAGTGGTGCGGGTTTCCTGGTCCGGAGGCACAAAGGCATGATCACCGTTCTTAGATCGTAAAATGGCTCTCTTAATGTTTCGGGCAATATGACTAGGTTCTTCCGTATTGAGGGCATGCGAGAGTCTTCGGAAGTTTCGTATCGATACAAATCGCAGTGTTGACCAGGGGGCAAGTGTAAATGATTCGAGAATACTGGACCAGACAATCATGTGTTTTCGTCCCAGAATCTTTTGCAGCCAGGTGAAGGGATAGAATAAAGTTCTAACAATTCTGAAGGAGTACGATCCTTCTACGACTTCAAGCCGGTGCTTCAATGTCTGAATCTCATGCAACAAACTGGAGACATACTGACTTCCCTCCTCGACCTGTCGTTCCAGATCAAAGACATAATCCTGTTTGCGAGATAATTTTCTTTCCAGTTCAGAAAGTACTCGTTCCAGTCTCCTTACTTCCTCATTTTCAAGATTATCATATGGAGCGGTTTGATCCCGATCGCCAACAATTTTTTCCTGTGTTCTTTTCATCCAGTTCGTATATCGGTAGTGTACCGAAGTATCTACACTATCAAGATCCTGGGGTGGAAACGGTGGATCATTTATCCTTATCTGTCAATAAACGATCCTGTACAATGGTTTGAGCCATCTCAATGTTGAGCTGACGGACCCCAAACTTATTAAAATGACAGCAGAAGTCTTCATAGACCGACCCTTTTTCGTTTTTGAACATCATGGTTAAATCATGAAACGATACGCCATCGGATTCTTTGATTTTTCTTCCTTTCTGGCGTAGGAGGGGATACCCTTCCTGAACTCCAACCACCTGCTTCCGTGTAATATGTTTAGGGTGTTCTGTATCCATGAGGATGTTAGCTTTTCGATTTTCTTCCTCCGTCATTTCCTTAGACCCGGGCACATACTGATTGGGCTGTAGGAAATGATAATAAGCAATGTCATGACTCTTACAGAGGGTATGCATCAGTTTCGAAGCATTCGCCCAGTGATCTGTCACGTCCTCAAACAGGGTTTCTTTACGCCATGTATAGGCAGGACCTGACGACTGATAATTCCCTTCCACTTCCCGAAATTCATCTGTTAATCTATCGTTTAGATCCTGTAATCTGCGGTTTATGTTAGACGATTTTGCATCTGCCAGTAGGAGTAACACATAGCTTCGCCCGGCGAGGGTGTTCACATATCGATTCTGCAATTGCCGCTTCTTCTCCGTCAATGCGTTGATCTCAGCCCAGATCTCAAGTTGGGTGGGAGAAGGTAGGGTATTGCTCCTGCGATGCCAGTGTCTGGGAAAATGGGGATACGTGTGTTCCCAATTATTGGCATAGGGTAGCGCCACCTCATTAAACCCGTCGAGATTGATCAATAAATCGAAGTTTGCTCCCAGGGCTAGAAAAAAATTCAATGCCTGTAGTTGTTGTGGTTGCTTATATCCTCCCACGGCAAGGCAATAGACCTTTATTTCTTTTTCTGCAAAAGTTTGTGATCGTTGTAACTCATCAATCAGAGCCTGAGAATGTACATAAGCCTGCAGCGCTACCGACCCACCGGTAATGACAATATGAAAAGCAGAATCATCCTTTTCCATGGGTAGATTCGGTCCTACAAATCCCCAATCGTTTACATCGTTCCTGTTGGCTGGATTATTTACATATCCTAAGTACGGATGTACCACATGCCGTTGAGTATAATGCTCATTCCGTGCGCCTTCGGTAGACTGCAGCGAGTCATTGGAAGATGGATGGAACACCAGATTCTCCTGTAGCGATTCCCGGCAGAACTGAGAGCCCTTCATCCGGGTCATGACCCGGGGAGCCAGTAGCTCAAATCCTAACCATACGATCACAAGTAGGTAGAGTGGATAACTCAACTTCCCGAAAACAGTCTCATTTTTCCGCTCTGAATTCATAAAAAGGGTATGTCATGATTCGATCCGTTATTGCGGTGCAAGGTAGCTATTATTGATCGCCAGGACATGTTTTTACTCCAGTCATGTAGGTATGTTTGATGTAACATTCTAGTACTCAGTTATATCTGAATTTGAGAGATTGTGTTTCTGGAGAATGGACTTTTATTGACCATCGGGATAGGATGAAATCTTTACATTTGGCCTGCAGTTTTGCATACGTTTCTGATCTGAACTAATGAAAGTCATTCTCGGTATCTCCGCGTTTTATCATGATTCTGCTGCAGCAGTGGTCAGGGGAGGGGACATACTGGCGGCAGCTCAGGAGGAACGCTTTACTAGAAAAAAGCATACAGCTGGGTTTCCGATACATGCTATCAGATATTGCCTCGAAGAAACGGGATATGATATCGATCAGTTGGACGCCATTGTATTCTATGACAAACCTTTTCTCAAATTTGAACGGCTGCTGCAGACGTACTACAGCTTTGCACCCAGGGGGCTTGCCTCCTTTATAAAAGCTATTCCGGTATGGCTGGGTGAAAAATTATTTCTAAAGAAGAAAATTCATGACGGATTAAAAGAAGTGATGCCTTATGACAAGTCGAAATTAAATCTTCTCTTTTCCGAGCATCATCTTTCGCATGCGGCGAGTGCCTTTTATCCGTCACCTTTTGCAGCGGCCGCTATTCTCACCATCGATGGAGTGGGAGAGTGGTGCACAGCTTCCATTTGTAAGGGGAAAGGTCGTGAGATCGAAATGATTCGAGAAATGGAATTTCCGCATTCTGTGGGGTTACTGTATTCCGCTTTTACCTATTTTCTCGGATTTAAGGTGAATTCGGGAGAATATAAATTAATGGGGCTTGCTCCCTATGGAAATCCAACTGCTGATCGCACAAAGGAATTTATCGAGAAGATCAGGAGCACCCTGGTACGAATTAATGATGACGGCTCGATATGGCTGGATCAGCAGTATTTTGATTATGCGACTGGACTCAAAATGACAGCTACTGCTAAATGGGAAGCTCTTTTTGAAATGTCCCGGAGAGAAAAGGAAAGTGACATTGAGCAGGTACATTGTGATTTGGCTTTTGCTATACAGAGAGTGACCGAAGAGATTGTATTGAAAATGGCGCGTGAAGCAAAGAGAATTACAAACGCGACCCATTTATGTCTTGCCGGAGGTGTTGCCCTCAATTGTGTAGCTAACGGTAAACTGTTACGGGAAGAAGTATTCGACGACATTTACATTCAGCCAGCAGCGGGAGATGCCGGAGGATCTTTGGGGGCAGCATTGGCCGTTGATCACATGTACTTTGAGACAGATCGAAAGGTAAATACCCATGGGAAGGACCCCATGGAAGGTTCACTACTGGGACCAGATTTTTCGATAAAGGAAATCCTATTGACCAATCGCAAACTGAAAGCGGTGGCAACACAGTACGATAATCTCTCATTGCTTACCGAAGAGGTGGCTCGAAAGCTTGCTGAGGGTAATGTGGTAGGATGGTTTCAGGGACGTATGGAGTTTGGTCCCCGGGCCCTGGGAAATCGTAGCATACTTGCTGATCCCAGAAACCCCGACATGCAGAAGAAATTAAATCTCAAGATTAAATACCGGGAAAGCTTCCGGCCTTTTGGGCCCTCTGTTTTAGAGGAAGATCAGATCCACTATTTTGATCT
>JAUILM010000965.1 GCA_030432855.1 Bacteroidia bacterium | reverse complement strand
CTCTTTGCCACTGAAAGTGCCTTTTCAAATAGCTTTCGGCCCAGGCCTTCCCCTTGAAATTCCTTTAAGACATAAATTCTTTCTATTTCCAGACCTTCCTTTGCACCAATTTCTGTTTGTGACTTCCTCCAATTTATTTTTAAATAACCGGAGACTCCTTTTTGAGTTTCTGCAAAGAAGAATATTGATTCATTGCTTACTAGCTCACTTCTCAATTGCCCTGGAGACAGATTTTTTTCTATATAATCGTTTATATCTTCCTCTTTATTTTCTGAAGCAAATGCCTCTCTAAACGTTTGAATTGCTATGTCACGAAGATCCTCCAGATCTACAATTTCTACTTTCCGGATAGTGATTTGTTCCACTCGTTGATTACTTGTGTCTGATCAATTTAGATCAAATACATTCGACAATTACTCGCTGGTATCTACTGAGACTTAATTCACTCACATCCGACACTTCAAGAATTATATGGATCGTTTCACCTGGCTTCACATTTTCAGGCATAGTGAAAGATGCGCTGTTAGACGCTGAATTATCAATATTAATTGTACCATCGTATGTACTTACATCGCCATAGTACCACCAATTATAAGTAAGCTCGTCACCATCCGGATCCGAAGCTTTTCCTTTTAACATCAGTTTTTGACCTGGCCTGGCTTTCAATGCGTTCTCATGCTCCAAAGTGACGGCTGGTGCATGATTCGCCTCATTAAAGTCTTTTATGCACCAGTCAGCCCGGGCAGCAAAATCATACTGTAGTGTCTTGACCCATCGGGTCTGAGGATAGGTCTTATCCACCTCCTGGGTGAACGGATTATAATCCGCTGCCAAATCTCCATCTTCCCATCGACTGGGTTGAGTTTCTGACTGAACTAATCGACCACCCCAACCACCATACTCAGGGTGTTCGAGATTATCGAGTCCCACATCGATTAAATGAAGAAAAGCAGGTGAGTCTCCCTCAGAAATAAAATCATACTGTCCAAAGTTTCCCCACTGCCCTTCCTTTATCTTGGAAAGATCACCATGGATATGTTCGTCGTCACCCTCTTGCTTTTGACCATCTCCATAGCTATAATACATAGCTGTAAGAGGACCGTGGTTTTGAATAATATGCTCTCGCATAAATGCACCCTCCATTGTATATTGCCATTCTTCCGGCACAGCTCTTTTCCAGGGATAGGCAAAGCACCAAAACTGATTGGAGTTATAATAGACTTTTACGTCACTCCAGTTTTTAGAAATATATTTTCGGTAAGTAGCATCCTGATCCAGAATGGCATAAATAATGGCCTTGTCACACACCTTATCATATATTTCATCCCACTGATCGGTCTCAGAATATTCATCTTCAATAGATTTTAAAGCCCTGGCAATTGTATTAGTCCCACCCCATACCTGCAGGTACAGGGGACTCATATCGTCATCCAGCAATTTAGACTTGATAAAATCTGACCCGTCCGTATCTTTATCCATTTCACCCTCAAAGTCAATATTTCCGACTCGAATAATACTTTTTAGATACTCCGCTGTGGGAAAACCCTTAGCGTGCTTAGTAAGGTTTGGATACACCTCAGCATACGCATCAATCAGTTCCTGCATCCAGTTCACACCCGGCCATCGTAAATCAGTACTTTCTCCATAAAGATTCTTCGTCATTTCCATTTCTGAAATAAACTTTGTGCCTTTCCCATCACCCTTGTAGTGCCACATGGAGCTGCTATATACCAATCCCTCAATTTTAAATTCATTGGCATACAAAAGCATGCGAATAAAAGAG
>JAUILM010000166.1 GCA_030432855.1 Bacteroidia bacterium | reverse complement strand
TGGGGGCCCCTGAAGTAGCAGGATTCATTTCATGTATAGATGCTTATGACTATGACCGTGATGGTGATTTGGACCTATTTCTAGGAGGAAGGGCTGTCCCGGGGAATTATGGCTTGAGTCCGAGATCATTTTTACTCAGGAATGAGAATGGTCAGGCATGGACAGATGTAACTTCCGAATCAACCGGAAATCTGGGGATGGTCACTGATGCGCGGTGGGTAGATGTAGACGGAGATAACATAAGAGATTTAATTGTAGTCGGCGAATGGGCACCTATAACCGTTATAAAAAATAGTGCTGGTCAACTGACAGAAAAAGTCCAGGTACCCAACTCCAATGGTTGGTGGAATACCATTGAGCCAGCTGACCTGGATGGTGATGGAGACCTGGATTTCGTTGTGGGCAACTGGGGCCTCAACTCGAGGTGGTCTGCCAGTATAGAAAAACCCATAACGATGTTTGTCAAGGACTTTGATGGCAATCAGAAGACTGAGTTCATCATTAACTGGCACCCGGATGGTGATGTTGCTTATCCTTTTCCTTCGAAAATGGATATGGTCGAACAAATGCCATTGTTGAAGAAGCGAATTCTTAAGTATCGTGAATACGGACAAATGACGTATGAGCAATTGTTTGCTGAAGAACAACGAGAAGGGGCTTTAGAATATGAAGTTCAGGAATTGAGATCAAGTATTTTATGGAACAATAACGGTGTGCTTTCGCTGCAACCCTTACCCAGAGCAGCACAAGTAGCACCGGTGTATGCGATCACTACTGTAGATATTGATGGGGATACCAAATTGGATGTTTGTCTGTTTGGAAATCAACATGGACTAAAACCTGATCTTGGACGGCAGGATAGCAATAAAGGAATCATGCTGTCACAAGATGCAAATGGTGACTTTCACGAAGTGCCATATCGTAAAAGTGGATTATTTGTAAAGGGAGAGGTACGAGATGTCAAAATACTCGAGAATGAGACAAATGACATCCAGACATTAGTAATAGGTAGGAATAATGCAAGTACTCTGTTTTACCAGATTTCGGACCTAAATCCGATGAAATTGTAAAACAAACGCCATTAAATAACCACCTATTCGGTATTTTCTTCGGTTTGGGGCTGCCTGGGGAAAATATATTGACTCTTTTTTGTTGGCTACTGCCAGAATGTTTAGTTTCAGCTCTGTTTTTTGAGGGAATCATATTTTATTAACTAAAAATGTAGGAAGATGAAAGGCTACTGCCGTTTCTTTACAAGCTTGTCGTCGACCCTGCTGATTTGCTTGCTCACCTATCAGGTTAGCTTTGCCCAGGACCGTACTATAACGGGTACGGTCGTGGACAATGCCACTGGTGAGCCACTCATCGGGGCCACAGTCATCATTCAGGGTACCAGTTCGGGTACTACCACCGATATTGATGGCAATTATTCACTCTCAGCTAACACAGGTGATGTGTTAGTATTTTCTTTCATTGGTTATACCACAGCAGACGTTGCTGTAGGTGCTGACAATGTTATCAACATGACACTTTCGCAAGGTGTTCTTGTGGATGAGGTTGTGGTTACAGGATACTCCAGTCAAAGAAAGCGAGATATTATTGGTGCAGTCTCAGTAGTTAATACTGACGATATGCAGAATGTAACCGGAGCCAGTTTTCTCCAACAATTGGAAGGCCGGGCTGCGGGACTAAATGTGACCACCGGGGGTGCTCCTGGTAGTCGATCCACCGTACGTGTACGAGGTATCAGTTCTTTTGGAAACAATGATCCTCTGTATATAATCGATGGTGTGCCTGTACAGGATGATTACAACAACATGATCAATCCAGCCGACATTGAGTCTATGCAGGTTTTGAAAGATGCCTCTGCGGCTTCGATTTATGGATCACGGGCCAATAATGGTGTAATCATCATTACCACCAAAAAAGGTAAGGCTGGTAAAGCACAGGTGAGCTATAGTGGATCAGTGGGTGTGCAAAATCCTGTAAAAGGGATGGATTCCTACCTGATTCAGGATCCATTGGATTACGCTCAGGTTGTAATACAAAGTCACCAAAATGCCGGGATCAACGTGCCGACTAACATATACGGACCAGATCCTAACAATCCAACTATCCCGAATTATATCTGGCCCAACGATGGGACAAACCAGACACAAAGCGTTGATGAGAGTTCATATTCATTTCCTGATAACTTGATCATGCGATCCAGTCCGGGGACAAACTGGTGGGATGAAGTATTTGATCCTTCCATCGTCCAGGATCACAACCTATCGATCTCTGGGGGTAATGAGTTTAGCAACTTCAATGTATCTGCAGGTTACTATGATCAGGACGGTACCGCCAAGCATACCTGGTGGAAGCGATATTCTCTCCGGGCAAATAGTCAGTTCAGATCTGGTAAATTCACTTTTGGAGAAAACATGTCGATTGCCCGATCAGAGAATGTTGATGGTGGATTCCAGGGACAGGGAGAAGGCTCTTTTATTGGAAACATTATCAAGGCACAGCCGATTATTCCGGTTTACGACATAGCTGGTTCTTGGGCTGGTGCAAAAGCAAACTCACTAGGTAATGCCAGTAATCCTATCGCTATTTTAGAAAAGGACCAGGATAACGTGTTTACTGGAAATAGACTACTCGGAAATGTGTACGCTGAGTATGACATTATCGAAGGTCTTAAGGCTCGTACCAGTTTTGGGGTACAGTTTGATGCGAATAAGGATAAGCGATTTACCTATCCAACTTTTGAGAACTCAGAGCCAAGTACAGTATATAGTCTGGCAGAGGTGCGTACAGAGTCAACTACCTGGACATGGACAAATACGTTGACATATACACAGAGCTTCGCAGACGTCCATCAGTTGACGGTGCTTGGGGGATATGAATCCATCAAAAACGTGAACACCCAATTAAACGGTGGTCTAGCTGGATACATTACTACAGATCTGAATGCCTGGTACATCCAGGCTGCTCTGGCGGATAACGATACCCGAACGGTAACCTCTACCGGAGGTAAGAGTTCGCTGGCCTCATTATTCGCCAAGTTTGACTATGGATATAATGACAAGTACTACTTGAGCGCAACGGTAAGACGAGATGGATCATCTCGTTTTGGTGCTGACAATGCATATGGTGTATTTCCTGCCTTCAGTGTGGGATGGCGTATATCGAATGAGTCATTCATGCAGAACCTCGGCTGGTTAGATGATTTAAAGATTCGTGGTGGATGGGGAATCACTGGAAACCAGCAGATTCCTAACGGACGTCCTTTTGATCAATTTGGTGGAGGTATTGAAACTTCATTCTACGATATCGATGGTTCAGGAAGCGGACTTGCACCGGGGTATGTACTATCATCCATAGGAAACCCAGGATTGAAATGGGAAGAAAACGTGTCAACGAACGTTGGATTTGATGCCTCTCTGGCACAGGGTAAATTTACCTTGGTCTTTGACTTGTACAAACGTGCCGTAGATGGGCTACTTTTTGCACCGGAATTGCCAGCAACAGCGGGTAGTGCCAGCCCACCATTTGTAAACATTGGTGAGATGGAAAACAATGGATGGGATTTGACACTTGGATATCGCGCAAACATTGGATCTGAATTGAAATTCAATGCCGATCTGAATGTAGGTCATTATAGAAATGAGATTATTTCGATTGATGGAGAACAAGACTTCTTCTTTGGCCAGGGTGGTAATCAAGGACGTCTCGGTAATATTGTAATCAATCAAGTGGGAGCGCCGATCGGTTCATTCTATGGATACAAGACAGATGGAATCTTCCAAAACCAGGCAGAAGTAGATGCGCATGCGACGCAGGATGGTGCAGCACCTGGACGATTGAGATTTGTGGATGTAAGTGGAGATGGCGAGATTACTGCTGATGACAGAACGCTTATCGGAAATTATCACCCTGATCTGACTGCCGGTCTAGGTCTGGGATTTACCTATAAAAATTGGGACCTCAATGCATTCTTCTTTGGATCCTTTGGAAATGAGATTTTCGATGTAACTAAGGAATTCACCATTTTCCGATTATTTAGCACCAATGTTCGGGAAGATGTATTGACAGACAGTTGGACACCTTCAAGACCCAATGCCAGTATTCCGCAATTAGATCAGAACGATCAGTTTTCAAGTACAGCTAGTGATTTCTATGTTGAAGATGCTTCGTACGTGCGTGCAAAGACAATTCAACTGGGATATACATTGCCAGCAAGTGCTCTTGGAAGAATTGGGTTTTCTAACCTGCGACTTTATGTACAGGCAGAGAACCTATTTACTATCACAGGCTACTCAAACATTGACCCGGCATTGCCAAACCTGACAGCAACTACTGATGGCGTTAATGTGACAGATCAGCGTGCAGGTATTGATCGTGGTACCTATCCGGCGAATAAGATTATCATGTTTGGTGTATCGGCCGGATTCTAATTTTTGAAATACTAAAAATTAAAGAAAATGTTTAAATCAAAATATATAGGTCTATTTGTACTTGCAGGGCTACTTATGGTCTCCTGTAAGGATGAATTCTTAGACGGTCCTCCGCAGGGTGTACTGGATGAGAACACGCTGGGTAATCAAGCAGGTGTGGAGGCAGCCTTAGTATCCTCATATTCTATGCTAGATGGTTGGGGAGTAGGTGGAGCCTGGGGAGTATCAGGTTCTAACTGGACCTTTGGATCTGTCGCGTCTGATGATGCCTACAAAGGGTCAGAGCCCGGAGATCAGCAACCAGTTACTGATATTGAACTATATCAGTGGAGTACGAGTGGTACAGACCAGTACCTCAATGATCGATGGCGAGTACTGTACGAAGGAGTGAATCGAGCGAATGCTTCCATTAGACTATTGGCGAATGTGGAAGAAGTTGGAGATGCTGATCGTACACGAATAATGGGTGAGGCTATCTTCTTGCGAGCACATTATCACTTTGAAGCATATCGAATGTGGAAGAACATTCCTTATTACAAGGAAGATGCAGAAGATTTCCGTCAACCAAACTCAGCAGATGCTTACCCATTAATTGTTGCCGATATCGAAAGTGCCATTTCCATGTTACCAGAGACGCAATCAGATGCGGGTCGGGTAACCAAATGGGTGGCCAAGGCATACCTTGGAAGAGTAAAATCGTATAATAATGATTGGGCTGGCGTAAAAGCAACCCTGGATGACGTAGTGAACAACGGTCCTCATGCGCTGGAACCTTGTTTCCATGATGCCTTTACTGTTGCTTTGGAAAATGGACCGGAGACAATGTTAGCATATCAAGCTACAGTTAATGATGGGGGTCCTAACGGGGAGAATGGAAACCGGGGAGATCGTTTGAATTTCCCACATTCAGGTAGCCCATTCGGATGCTGTGGATTCCATCAGGGATCGCAGAATCTGGTAAATGCTTTCAAGGTAGATGATAATGGTTTACCTCTCATTGGTACATTTAATGATGCCGACGCAACTTCGGATGACTTCATGGATCCCCGTGTAGATTGGACGGTAGGAAGAGATGATGTCCCATACTTGAACCATGGAATACATAATCCCAACTACATCCGCGCAAGGGAGTGGGCAGGACCTTATAGTCCTAAGAAGAATATTTATCATGCAGGACAGGGTGAAAGCAGTTCTGTTGGTTGGAATAGTGCTCACCTCTCTGCCTTGAATCTACACTTACTGCGATATGCAGACGTTCTCCTGACTTTGGCAGAAGCTGAGGTGGAATTGGGAGGTCTCGAACGTGCACGTGAGATTGTCAATATGATACGAACACGCGCTGGAGCTTGTGCTCAGGGACCTGGTACGGATGTTCCCTCCATTACAGTACCTATTGATGATCCGTCGATCACATGGGCCAACTACAAGGTTGGTACTTATGATGAGCCATGGAGTGATCAGGCCGCAGCTCGAGCAGCTGTCCGTATGGAGCGACGCCTTGAGTTGGCCATGGAAGGACATCGGTTCTTTGACCTGCGAAGATGGGGTACTTTCAAGGAAGTATTGAATGCATACCTCGCTGTTGAAGAAAACAAGCGTAATTATCTGACAGCATCCAATCAAGTAGAGGATCGGCATGCGCTGTATCCACTACCTACAGTACAAGTAGATTTGAGCCGGGTAGAGGGAGAAGACAGACTGGTGCAAAATCCAGGTTGGTAAACGTGTAATTTATTTTATCAAACATACCATGGAGGTTGCAGCAATGTGACCTCCATTTTGTTTTTTAGTGAAACAGCGTGCTATCTATTTGATTTTCAAGATGGATAAACTCCTTCAATTGAGGGATAAGTAGCTTAGAGAGAAAGTCTAAGAAGCTTAAATTTGATGAAGTAAGACTGATGCGATGAGATTATTATTACCTGTTTTTCTTTCGCTCCCGCTAATATTTCTTGTGGGTTGTAATTCTGAAGAAGACCTGTTTAGGCTGGTGCCTGGGAGTGAATCGGGAATTGACTTTGCCAATAATATTCATGAAAGTGATTCCTTTAATATTCTCACGTATGAGTATATATACAATGGAGGAGGTGTAGCGCTGGGCGATTTCAATGGGGATGGAATGCAAGATGTCTTCTTTACCGGCAATAGCGAGCCCAATCGACTCTATCTCAATGAAGGTAGCCTGAAATTTCAGGATGTCACTGAAGTCGCACAGGTAGGTGGGAAGGATTTTTGGTGTGCAGGTGTGGCCACCATTGATATCAATCAGGATGGTTGGCTGGATCTGTACATTGCAACCAATACCAAAGAGGATATTTCTTACCGTACCAATTTATTATATATCAATCAGGGCCTTAACCAGGAGGGAATTCCCACCTTTTCTGAGGAGGCTGCAGGATATGGATTGGCGGATACATCAAACGCCATGAATGCGGTTTTCTTTGATTATGACAATGATCTTGATCTCGATGTATTTATCATCGTCAATCAGATGCAGGACTTACGTAGCCCCAGTGCCTATAGGGACAAACTCAAGGAGGTTCAACTACAGAGAGTAGATCGTTTGTATGAAAATGTATGGAACGATAGCCTCCAACACCCTCAATTTATTAATGTATCAGATCAAGCAGGCATCACCGTACCTGGCTATAGTTTGGGTGTAAATATTGTTGACATCAACCAGGATGGTTGGAAAGATATCTATATCAGTAATGATTTTATCAGCAATGATGTCTTCTACATCAACAATGGCGACAAGACCTTTACTAATCAGGCCAATCGGTATTTTAAGCATACTTCGTACTCAGCAATGGGCAATGATATTGCCGACATCAATAATGATGGACTCCTGGATTTGGTCGCATTGGATATGCTGCCGGAAGACAATTACCGTCGAAAAACAATGATGGGTCCAAATAATTACACTTCATACATCAATAACCGAAGATTTGGATATGATTTTCAGTTTGTCAGAAATACCTTACAACTGAACCTAGGAGCAACCCCAGATCGGACATCCACGATTTTCAGTGATGTCGCATTGATGTCCGGGATTGCCGCTACTGACTGGAGTTGGGCACCCATGGTAGCTGATTTTGATCATAACGGATTTAGGGATATCATTATCACAAATGGTTTTCCCAGAGACATCACAGATCGGGATTTCACAGATTACCAGGCGGACGTGATGCGTTTCGTCTCTGAAGCTGCCATGCTCGAAAAAGTCCCTATCGTCAAGCTTAAGAACTATGCTTACAGCAATCAGGGTGATCTAGAGTTTATGGATGTCACGGAAAAATGGGGTATTAAAGAACCATCTTTTTCTAATGGAGCAGCATACGGCGATTTGGATGGAGATGGAGATCTGGATTATGTGGTAAACAACATAAATCATGAAAGTTTTCTCTTCGAAAACTTGTTGGTGGATCAGGGCCACCTAGACTCATCTCATTATTTAAGAATCACATTGGAAGGAGGCCCGCAAAATAGCAGAGCGATCGGTTCCCTGGTCACGTTGAAAGTCGGTGATATGATTCAGACCACAGAGTGCTCACCGTATCGTGGTTACCTGTCTTCTATTGAAAGTACTTTACATTTTGGGTTAGGGACTTATGACAGAGTGGACAGTGTAATAGTAATATGGCCTAATGGTCAATCATCTATATTGACAGATGTGTCAAGTGATCAAGCGATTACCCTTCGTCAGACGGATGCTGGTGAAAGGATGGATCGAAGTAAGCAAATGGCAGGCACCCCTCTACTTGAAGCTTCAGAATCCCTGAATCTCCAATACTTTCACAATGAAATTGACTATGTGGATTTTAATGTACAACCACTACTTCCCCATAAATTATCCCAGTTTGGACCAGGAATAGCTACGGGGGACGCGAATGGCGATGGATTGGATGATCTATTTGTTGGAGGACCCTACTCCCGGGCTGGTGCGCTCCTCATTCAAAACCCGGATGGTACGTTTAGACGAGATTCCATTGAATTAAGTGAAGAAGAAAAATATCATGAGACACTGGGAGCTCTCTTTTTTGATGCGGATAATGATGGTGACGACGATCTATACCTGGTAAGTGGAGGGTATGAATTTCAGCTGGAAGATTCATTTTATTTGGACAGACTCTACTTGAATGATGGTGGGCAGTTTACAATGAGCAGAGATATTCTGCCATTATTTCACCAGAGTGGATCGGCCGTACGTGCTGCCGATTTCGATAAGGATGGTGATTTAGACCTGATCGTGGGTGGTCGCGTACATCCACATCAGTATCCCAGTCCAGTAAGTTCATACCTACTGGAGAATAAACTGGAGAGCGGACAACTAAGATTTAAAATAGTAAACAAGGAAAGAGCACCGGATCTCGAATTAATCGGGAATGTATCTGATATATTGTGGACAGATTTTGATCAGGACGGTTGGACAGATATCGTTATTGCGGGTGAATGGATGCCCATCACTTTCCTAAAGAATAATGAAGGAACATTTGCCAATGTTACTGATGAAAGTGGTGTTGCTAAATATGTCGGGTGGTGGAATAGTATCATACCGGCAGACATGGATGAGGATGGAGACGTAGATTACATTGTGGGAAACTTCGGAGAGAATATGGTATTTGATGTCTCTGAAACAAATCCAGTCCGTATATATGCAAAAGACTTTGATGGAAATGGTGGTTTTGATGCCATAACAACGGCCTACTTCAAGGATAGGGACGGTCGAATGAAGGAATATACTCTGCATGGCCGGGCTGACTATGCCAAGCAGTTAAATGCAATCAAAGACCAGTTCTTACTCAACAGCGATTTTGCCGTGGCATCTCTAAGTGATCTAATCCCTGAAGAGCAGATGGAAGGAGCATTAGTAGTAGAGGCAAACTTTCTTCATAGTGCATATCTGGAAAATCTTGGTGGTGGTTCTTTTCAATTGCAATCCCTGCCCGATATGGCACAAGTTGCTCCGGTGTATTCAGGAATTGTCAAGGCAAATATACATACCAGCAAGCCTGAAGTCTTGTTGGTTGGAAATGATTATGGAATGGAGCTGGTCACAGGAAGGTGTGATGCCTTCAATGGCCTGTTACTGGAATAC
>JAUILM010000165.1 GCA_030432855.1 Bacteroidia bacterium | reverse complement strand
AGTAAGTACAAAAAACAGACACCGATATATTGTAAAGGTACCCAGAGGAGTGAGCGTGAATTACGAATACTCTAGTCATGATGGTGGTGATCTAATATTAAAGGACCTACCGAATGAGGTAGAAGCCTCGTTGCTACACAATGGAGTGGTGATTGAAAATTGTACAGGACCCATGGCAATCAGTAGTGTACATGGTTCGATCGATGCTGTGTTCAATGACATAGCACAGGAAAATGCGATCTCGCTATATTCAGTCCATGATCATGTAGATGTATCGGTACCTGCGAACGCAAAAGCCAATTTTAAACTAAATACTGCGTGGGGAGAGATGTTTACCGATCTCGATTTAGACTACGGTGACGAAGAAGACGGTATGAAGAAGGTGTCCCGCAAGAAGGTAGTAGGAAAATTTAATGGAGGAGGAGTGGATTTTAATATCACATCTACGCACGATAATATTTACCTCCGTAAAAAGTCCTAATCATGGCCCGATTCTGTAATCTCGTTGCAATATTTCTTATTTCAGTATGCATGCTAGATGCTCAACGGATGATCGATGAAGTGCAAAGTCTATCGGGTGTTGATCAAGTTTCCATGGAGATTATGTGGGCGGATGTTGAAATTAGGAAATCCACGGACGGACAGTTGCACGTAGAAGGAAAGGTGAGTATCAATCAGGGTGAAAGCAATGACGCTTTTGATTTGGATATCAGTCAATCAGGAGATATCCTTGTCCTTAAGTCTGATATTAAGGACAGGGATAAGCTCCCACGATATGCTACGATCTATAAAAATGGCAGGGAATACTATTTTCGAATTCCTCCCGGGAAGGATTTTGACTGGACTATGGTCCCAGACTCCCTCAGTAAGGAAAATAATGGTTGGACTTCCATCGGTATAATTACAGATATTAGTTTGACCATATCTATTCCGGAAGATATCTCATTGTCCATTGAATCAACACACGGCGACGTTAAATTGTCGGATATCAACAATGAAATGGAGGTTGAAAGTATCCATGGTTCGATTGATGCCGTATTTGATCAGATTGACCCAGAGCATGCAATTACTCTTTCTTCAATTCATAATCATGTGGATGTTTCCGTTCCTGTGAATGCCCGTGCAGACTTTGAGTTGAAGACATCCTTGGGAGAAATGTTTACGAATCTTGATCTCGATTATGGGGATGAAGATGTCAAGATGAAAAATGTGTCCAGGAAGAGAGTGGTAGGAAAATTTAATGGGGGAGGAGTCGACTTTAATATTACCTCTACGCACAATAATATTTATCTCCGTAAAAAATCATGATTATGCACCGAATTAATATCCTCATAGCATTAGTCCTTGTCTCCCTCTCTGTTTTAAACGCACAAAGAACCATTGATGAAGTGCAAAGCCTGTCAGGTGTGGATGAGGTTTCAATGGAAGTGATGTGGGGAGATGTGGAGATCAGAAAATCAACGGATGGACAATTACACATTGAAGGAAAGGTCAGTATCAATCGGGGAGAAAACAACGATGCATTTGATTTAAATATTCAGAAATCAGGGAGTGTCCTTTCCATTACATCCAACATCAAAGACATGGAAAACCTTCCCAGATACACGACGATTCATAAAAACGGCAGGGAATACTATTTCAGGATTCCTCCGGGTGAGGACTTCGACTGGAGCGAGATCCCCGATTCACTGAGAAATGGAAAGCAGGGCTGGACTTCCAATGGAGTGTTGACCGATATTTCACTGACGATTTTGGTGCCGGAAGGAGTGCAGCTAGAAGTTGAATCCACCTATGGTGATATCAGTCTATCCGAGGTTACCAATGATATGAACATACAAAATACTTACGGTCACATTGAAGCCACCTTGTCTCGGGTCCCGGATAATTGCACCCTCGAAAGTGTATATAGCTTTGTGGATGTCAGCATACCTTCCTCAGCCAGAAGTGACTTAAAACTTCAGACGAATTATGGTGAGATCTACTCAAATGTGGATTTTACCGTAGACAAAGGTGCCAGCAAGTGGGCCGCTTTTGAGAACAGAGTAGTTGCCGCACTTAATGGTGGCGGACCTACGCTGGATTTGACAGCGACTTACAACAACATCTACCTCCGATATCAATAGGAGGATAAACCCAACCCAGGTTTGCAGTAGAGATTTATTACTTAAAGTGCATGTCTTCCATGAAGGCATGCATTTTAACCCGGATTATGTGTTAGGGTTACTTCATGAGAGCAAAAGATACAATAAAGACGGGTGCTCCAAGTGCTTTTTGACTCACAAACATAGCCACCGTTATAGCCAGTCCCGCACATTGTGCGGGAGTGAGAATCAAAAAGTGCTTATGTGCCCGTATTTGCAGTAGCTTTGGCTCGCAATAGAAAGTCTAATGCATAATCCGGGTTTATGTGTTAAACCCACCAAAAAGTGTAGGCGTGGCATCTTTTTTGAGACAGTAGAAGGAATGATCATATATAAGAAAAATATTATATTTGATCTACATTGGACGAATCCGAGAAATCTATTTTTCAAACACCTCAAATCTGTAAGACATGCGTCGATTCACCTTACTTGCAACTTTAGTATTCTTCTCAGCTTTTCAATTAATTGCCCAGGTTACTACCGAGGGATTGGTAGCGTATTACCCTTTTAATGGTGATGCTTCCGAGGTACTGGGATTGGAAGATGGTAAAGTAGTGGGAGCCACCTTGACGGCCGATCGATTTGGCAACCCTGATCGGGCGTACTATTTTGATGGTACACCCATGAGTTACATTAACTTAGGTACATCTTCCATTCTAAAGCAACAGAATGGGACGATTAGTCTTTGGGTAAATGTCGATAGAATCAGTAATCTGGGTGATGGGTTCGATTACAATCCCATCATACTTACTAAAAATGGAGATACGGATGACTTTTTTGAATCTTATTGCATTTACATACGAAGGTCGGACCTAAAGGTAAGATCAATTTTTACAGAAAGAGATCCAGGAATAAACGAAAAAGTGATTACTACAGATCCAATATCCCTGGATCAATGGTATCATATTGCTTTGACCTGGACAGATGATTCCATCAAACTTTATATTGACGGAAATCTTGCGACAAAACGGTATAAAGGATTTGAAGCTGAGTACTCACAGACAGATTCAGTCATGTTGGGAAATTCTGCAAACTCTCATAATGATCGATACTTTGCTGGGACCATGGATGATCTCAGATTCTATGATCGTGCATTATCACCGCTGGAAATTATCCAAATGTCGGATGGTCTCCCTTCAGAATGCTATACATGTGACGAAACAAATGCTTCATGGGGTAAAAACTCCTTGAAGAAATTGATGGGAGAGAGAAATACGGCTATGGGAGTAGGGGCTGGTGAAAATGCCATGGGATCAGGTGGTGTATATCTTGGATATGGTGCAGGACAACAGGATACGAGTTCTAACAAACTATATATCGGCAACGGTCTTTCGACGCTCGTAAAAGGTGATTTTGCTGTCGGGGAGTTTAAAGTGAATGGAGAGATAAAAGCGAAAGAAGTAACGATCGATGTCACAACCTGGCCTGACTATGTATTTGCCGCGGACTACCGACTATTACCTCTAAAGGACCTCGAAAAATACATAGAAACAAATGGTCATCTACCTAATCTCAAACCAGCAGGTCAAATGGTTGAAGAAGGTGCTTCTCTGGGTGAAGTGAATGTAAAACTTCTTGAAAAAATCGAAGAACTCACGCTGTACATGATCGAGCTGAAGAATGAAAATGAGGATCTTAAGATCCGATATCTGGACATAGAAAAAAGACTAAAGGAATTAGAGGAGTAATAAGGGGGAGTTTACGGTTCAGTTTTTTGCAGCTTCTAGTGTGCCTTATCATAGATTTCAGACTATGGTCTCCTGTCTTGACGAATTATCACGGAATATCTTAACCATTTTTGTACTCTGGAGATAGTGATTGCAGTCTCCAGACAGCTGGATTAGTAATCATTTAGAGACTTTGTGTTCTTAACTCTGAGATGTAACTTTAGAAGAATTGCGTGACCGAATAAATTGTCTATGTCGGCCAGAAAAACAAAACCATCAAAGAAGAAGGATCATTTTGAGCCACAGAAAGATCAGGAGAACAGGTATTTCTTCAAACTAGCGTTTTGGATTACACTGGCGATCGTTTCCCTGTTTATTGTATTCAGTAGTATCCAAATCGGAATACCCTCAGATGAACCGATCGATAATGCCTATGGCGAAGCATCCCTGGATTTCTATACGTCTTTCGGCAGGGATACATCATTTGCAGATTTGGAGGTGTTTGGGCAAGAATTTAAATATCAGAAGTACTATGGAGCTGGTTTTGAAGTGATTGCCGCAGCATTAATTCCCGAGGTGTCTTCATCTACACATTATAAAATGCGACATCTTCTGGTGTCTTTTTGCGGAATAGCCATTTTATTATTTGCTGGATTGACATGTAAGATTCTCGCAGGTTGGGAGACGGGATTGTTGGCAATTATCCTTCTCTCTAGTACACCAACCATCACTGGTCATATGTTATTCAACAGCAAGGACATACCTTTCGCCATGGGGTTCACCATAGCCATATACTTTATGGTTAAATCCGCATTGACTTTTCCAAAGGTCCGCCCGATGGATTTGGTAGGGTTGGTATTAGGGATCGCCATCGCAGTAAGTATTAGAATTGGAGGCTTACTCCTTGTTTCTTACTTCTCATTACTACTTGCAGTGGTATTATTTTTTGATCGTAATGCCCGTAGGCACTTTCTATCTCAAGATCAATCCACGAGAATCAAGTTAGCTTTAGTCACAGTATCAGTGGTGATTCTAGGACCACTCTTAGGGTTACTATTCTATCCTAACTTTTGGGTGGAGCCTGGCCAACATGTCTGGAAAGCTTTCAATGTGGCTTCTGATTTCCCTGCCAGGATCACTATGTTATTTGAAGGAGAATTGATCAACTCCACTTCACTGCCCGATTACTACTTGATCAAGTCTCTGTGTATTACCTTGCCCGTCCATGTATTGACATTGGTCCTTGTCAATCTCATCCTGCTTCCCAAGCTGATAAAAAGATATGGGGCCTCTATGGTCTCGTTTTTATTTATTTCTACTTTTTTCCCGATAGCATATGTATGGATAAAGGATTTGGAAATTTATAATGGCTGGCGTCATCTCTTGTTCTTTTATCCAACCTTGATCGTCCTTTTAAGTTTGAGTCTAAGGGAAATATTATTTCTATCTAAAAGACGTGTCTTCCAATATCTAATTGGTGGCGTTTTTGCTTTGCTAGTCATCAATACAATGGTCTGGCAGGTCTTGAACTATCGATATCAGTATGCATATTATAATGAAGTGCTGGGGGGTGCAGGAAAAGCGTATGAAAGATTTGATAATGATTATCAACAACTGGGGGTTTCGGAGGCGGTAAAATGGCTAATCGATAATGAGGATGAAATCACCGATAAGAGTAGAAGTGAGCCCATTCAAATTGCCAGCAATAATGCGTATGCATTAAATATGTATTTCGATACATCGGCACTTAATGTGAAATTTGGCAGGTCAGGTGTTGCCAAGTGGAAAAGTAGAGATTGGGATTATGCCGCTATGTCGACCATTTTCGTCAGACCGGAGGTGAGAGACTTTGTCTTCCCTCCTAAAGATTTGATGTATCTGGAAGAAG
Source organism: Bacteroidia bacterium (assembly GCA_030432855.1). Classification (GTDB taxonomy): domain Bacteria; phylum Bacteroidota; class Bacteroidia; order Chitinophagales; family Saprospiraceae; genus JABDMH01. Next base: position 3,846 of record JAUILM010000165.1, on the reverse strand, counting down.
TCGATGGGTTTGGGGTGGCTTACTTGGTCAAAAGAAAAGATCGCAATGATATCCGCGGACAAGATGCCTTATTGGCCCAGGATTTCAATAAGGCATTAGATCGCTTGTCCAGAGCCTATGAATACGATCCAGACAATGCGGATGTATGGCTTAGTCTGGGTTACACTTTTGCAAGTATAAGAAATGGACCGGAAGCTGTTAGGTTCGGCAAGAAATATCTTGATATATATGCAAATTCATGGGAAGCTAATTTCATAATCGGACTGGGATACTTACATAACCGAGATTATAAGAACAGTGAACAATTTCTCCTGACTGCGATGAACTTAAATCCCGATGAGGATAAGATCAAGACAAATCTAATCCAATTATATACTGAATCTAATCAACCGGAGAAAGTCAAAGTGATATCAGATCGATTATCTGGGGGTTAGGATATTATCATGAATACCATTGTGTCATTGAAGTCTGTCACTTTGAAGGGGTGTGTTTATTTTGTTATTTCCCCAGTGAAATCTTAATACCGGGCAAGACGTTATCATTCACACATGATGCTTCCGGTACCAAGTGGAGTAAAGAAGGACTTGACTTGGATGGGCAAACCAGCACATATGATTATGCAATGGGAGTAGAATACCAGGATAACCAAATCATTGGAGTCTATCACTCAGCAGGTCGAGCTGCGATTGACCCTGAGACTAGTGAGTGGCGGCATGAATTTCATGTGAGAGACCACCTGGGCAACCTGCGTGTGGCAATCACAGATGATTTGGAGGTACTGGATGCAGTCGACTACTATCCATTTGGTATGCGATACGGGCAGGGTCTTACTCTGCAGCAGCAAAGTCAAATCTGGCCTTTGAGGAAAGATACGGTACCTGGAGAGGATCATTTTTATAATGGAAAAGAGTATCAATTTGATCGTATCGGATATGACACGGATGGCACGGTGGTGGAGCTAGGGTGGTACGACTATGGCGCCCGGTTTTACGATCCGAGTGTGGGGAGGTTTACAGGTGTGGATCCGTTGGCGGATAATTATGCTCCTATTAGTCCTTTTGCATATGTAGCAAATAATCCCATAAACTTCATTGACCCAGATGGGATGAGAATTGATGTGAGTCAGGCACAACAATATGATGAAGAAAATGGTACCAATTACCTTCAACAGATTATGTCAGATTTAACTGAGCAGACTGGTCTCACTTTTAGTATAAATGATGGTTTCTTGGACTATAGTAAAGATGCGGATGGAAATGCTGCTATAGCAACTGATGGAGAAGGAAACCAGCTTGGAAGTTCTATTTCAAGGGGGGCTATCATGAGAGGAATTGATAGTGACTATGTCGCTAATTTCAGCTTAGTTGGAAGCGGAGGCAGTCAAGGTGATGGATTAAATTTCCAAGTTGATGTGAACGAAACAAGTTCTTTTATAAAGGGGACTAGTAGTGATCTGAATAGCAAAACCATGGGATTTGGGATGATGTTCACACATGAGTTACTTCACACCGATGTTGGATTGGGTGAAGCACATGGGACCGAAGCCTACGAGTGGGGTCGAACAGGCACAATTGTAAACGCAATGAATGCTATCAGAAAGCAAATGGGAGGTGATTATGGAGAACGATTGTCTTATTTAGGTTTTACATATAATGGAAGGACTCATCTCCCTTTCGATAGTAGTAATAAGACATTACTTTATCATCAGATAAGAACTGTTCAAAGAAGAGGCAATTTGTATCCAAAATTATCTCCTATAAGAGGAAAATATATCAGATATTAAGAAATGAATTTAGCAAATAAAATATTAGCAATAGGGCTACTAGTTTTCACAGCTGGTCGAGTTGATGGACAATGTTCTACGATCCAAGTCGCAATAAATTATATAGAAAGTTCTCTCATTTCAGATCTGTTCTATACCGAAGAGTTTTCGAAGGAGGAAATTAGAGCCCCTCTTATTTGGTACATGAATGAAAAGATACCATTCGATCTAAATCCGTTTGGAAACAAAGTGGCAAAAGGGGGAAAGACTGAAGCGAAAAAGGTTATAAATCCGAGACAAGTTGTTAGCATGAGCGATGCGAATTACTTACTTTTTGCATCGAATATGTATAACAATCAACTGCTAATAAAATTATTACATAATCGTAATACTAGCTTTAATGTTCAAGGTGGGAAAACAGATTATGAAAAATGGAGCCGAATGAATGGAGGAATGTCATATTTATTCACCTTTGATGACCTAGGTTGTCTGTTACAAGTTCGGAAAAAGTATGAATTTAATGATTGAAAACTACGCCTGTGGGTGGCTATAGCGGTATTCAAGATCACACCGCTGCCTGAAGTTTGAAACTTCAGGTTAATATCTTCGTTGTTCAACTTCTTTGTATCTATCTAATGGCAATAAAATTACTAATGGACTACATCTCTTTTGTCGGGAAGTTGTCCCAGCTTCTTGAAGTTTGAAACTTTGACAGAAGGATACGGATCACAGTCACTTTTAGTAGTAATAATCCTTTTAGAAAAATGTATCTTTCAAGTATATACAATATCAGATGGATTTGCTGGGATCATATTCATCTGAAGTTGAAAACTTCAGATGACGGGGGAAGAATCATTCCGCATTAAAGAAGACTAGGGTTGAACTAGATTCTTTGTCCAAGAAACGCGAAGAACAAAAGGGAAGAAGTGAAAAGTAAGGATCTTATTTTACTGATTTTCCAAACTATTGCTTTTGCAGTGCTTTATGTTATTGCGATTTTAGCATTATCGATTGGTATTGGCTACCTTATTTTGATTTGGATCATGGACGCATGGATGAATCTGTAGTGGATTTATGTGTCTATATAGTAGTCTTTATATTAATTTTTAGTATTAATAAGGCGAGAGTCGCTAAAATTGATTTTTCAGGAGCAGCATTTGGAGTCCTTTTTGGCCTCTGCGCTAGAATGTTATCCGGGCTTATTAATCTTGTTGTTGGTTCGGATTATTTGGAAAATAACATTCAGTTTCATTACAGTACTTTTTTTCTAGTTATACTTGTTGCACCACTAGTTGAAGAATTCTTTTTTAGAGACTTCCTCCTCAGGAGATGGATTCAGAGGTCAGACTCCAAGATTATTGTCTTGGTAGGTGTTATGATTGTAAGTTTGGTCTTTGCAGGTATTCACGTTCAATATGGAGCTAGCATTATGATGAAGTCATTTTTTAGTTCCATAGTGTACTCATTGGCTTACTTGAAATTTGGCCTTACTGGTTCGATTTTTGCGCATGTAAGTGATAATTTAGTGGGCCAATTACTTCTATGATGAAAATATCATGTTACTATTTTTTTGTGATCTTGATCCCCTTGATTCTGACCGGACTCATTGCTGTCATTAACCAGAGAGAGACTGAATCCTTGAGCTTTGAAACTTGGTAAACTACACGCATTTTAAAACTTCAACAGAAAAGATTCGGATCACAGTCATTTTCAGTAATCTCAAATCCTTTTAGAGAAATGTATCTTCCAACTATATACAACATCAGATGGATTTGCAATGATCATATTCATCTGAAGTTGCATACTTCAGATAACGAGGGGAAGGTCACACTCAGCTGCTAAAAGTGCAGCTATTGAACCACATTCAATGAAGATTAAATGAGAATGATTCATAAATATTATTCCTTTTATTTAGTCCTTTTGTTAATTGGTTGCAATCAGCCTTCAAATTTCTTAGATGACCATTTTAGGAAGTTGGAGCATGAAAGCCCCCATTTGTTAATTGACAAATTCAAACGACTTCCGTTTGATTCGGCTATAATTCTTAATGATAGATTCAGTGAAATTTTTGTAAAGGCTGCAAA
>JAUILM010000164.1 GCA_030432855.1 Bacteroidia bacterium | reverse complement strand
GAATGGGAACAACTGAGGTGGCACTTAAAGCAAAACATGCTAGCCGTCATGGGTCCTTTGCCCTTGCGATCGACTTCTCAAGATAAGGTTGCTGCAAAGGTCATTGATACTGTCTATGAAAAGACTCAGAACGAGGATATGTAGTCATTGCTCCAGACTATCCAAGCTTTGGTGACTTTAGTGACTATGACTTTAGTGATGACCCATATGAGTCTGCGACCATGGCTGCCATTGATTTCCACATGCATTGCATTAATTACCTGGAGCAGCATGCAAGGGTTGATGCCAATCGAATCGGCGTCATTGGACACTCTTTAGGAGGACATAATGCATTATTTCTGGCCGCTCTTGATGAACGAATCAAAGTCGTGGTGACAAGCTGTGGCTGGACTCAATTTGACTATTATGACACGGGACCCTCCGGTATTGAAAGGTACGGAGGTCGTCTTGGACCATGGGCTCAGGAACGTTACATGCCCTGGATTCGAGAAAAGTATAATTTGGATGGGGATCTGCTCCCATTCAACTTTCATGAGGTACTGGCGCTGATTGCACCCAGGGCTTGCTTTACGAATGCTCCTACCAATGACGCAAACTTTTCCATGGCGGGAGTCATCGATGGGTTGGCAAAAGCCAGACCGATTTACCAATTACTGGATGCTGAAGAGCTCTTACAGGTACGACACCCGGAGGCTGAGCATGATTTTCCCACGCAGGTACGCCGTGAGTCATACGAGTTTATAGACCAGCATCTCCGTCATACACCTTCGAAACATACTATTGAATGACCCTAGAGATAAGGCACATGATGGGATACCATTCCAATCCAGGAAGATTTAAACTGAATTAGCAACAGATCCAAATGAATAAATTGCTATTAAAGTCCATCTCCATCGTTTCGCTACTAACGGTAGTAGTGCTCTCTGGTAGCTTGTCGGCACAACAGCCTACCAGGGTCGATGAAAATTGGATCATGGCTGGTATTGCCCGGCAACCTGTAACACCTGATCCGGCCATCAGAAATTGGGTCACCGGCGAACCCTATGGCAAGATCCATGATTCTCTATTTGTCACGTCATTGGCCTTAGGAAGTGGTGCCGGGAGGGTGGTCCTGATCAGCTGGCCCCTGGTAGATGCCGGTGAATCTGCAGTAGCCGAATTGAAAGAACGTGCAGCCCAACAATTGCATATTGACCCTAACCGCATACTCGTCAGCGCCACTCATAATCATTCTGCTCCATGGTCACCTGTGTACAAAAAAGGCCTTCGTGGAAAGGAAGTAGACCCGTGGTGGGCCATTAGATACATGCCACCTCAATATGACTATCGACCGTACAGTCAATGGATGGAACTCTTGATGGCTGAGTCTATTAGTGCAATTAGACGTGCAATCGAAAAGCAGGAAATGACTACCATGTGGTTGGGCAGATCCGATATTTCGTCCGTAGTTCAAAATCGTCGTCCGAGACCCGCAAACTGGGGAATACTGGATTCACGGTTGCCAGAAAGGTATAACTACAAGCATCCTGATTGGGATCCGGATGTCCTGGGTGATGGAAAAACATTTGGTGCTTTAGACCGTGCAATGACAAGTGTATTTTTTGAAAATGAAGCAGAGGAAATTGTAGCGACCCTGGTACACTTAACAGCTCACGCCGTATCGATTTATCCATTTATGGATGGTATCTCAGCTGATTGGCCCGGAGCCCTGCAACATCAACTTAAACATGCTCATGGAATGGACGCAATCGTTCTCCAAGGTACGGCTGGTGATGTCAATCCAGCCAGAAGAGGGCATGAGGCGGTCAATGAAATGGTGCAGCTCCTGATAAAAAAGGTCAAAACTGCAAATGAGTACGCCGCCAGATTAGAAACGAGTGATCCAGTGAGCATCATCGGGAAGATTGACCTCCCATTAAGCACTTACGGTAGTACACTAACTGGTCTCAGTGAAATGCCTGCTAACATTCAAGTGGTCGCGATCGGTCCACTGGCATTGGTGACTCTACCCGGAGAGCCTATGACACAATTAGGGCAAGCCATTAGAGAAAAATCTCCCTACCCTCAAACCCTGGTATTGGGCTATAGTAATGGAAAGGGTGTCTATTATGTAGGTATGCCTGGTGAGAAAAAATACGGTGGATATGAAGTGGGAGATAAATCGGGATTGGGTAATGATCGGGCGGGAGAAGTCCTGGCAGGATATGCTATCAAGTTGCTGAACATGGCATTCGATAAAAAATAAAAAGTCGTAATCCCCGGGACGTAATATTTATGCTCATAATAGTTTGAATTCATAGCGAAGAAAAATGATGGTTTTTAAAATTTCCTGTATCACACTTTTATTTTTTTCTCTTTCATGTCAATCCTCTAAATATTCAGGTCCCACCTCTCCAGCAGAAGCCTTGAATGGATTTGTTTTGGATGAAAATTTCAAAATTGAACTTTTTGCAGCGGAACCCCTGGTGCAAGATCCTGTCGAAATGGTCATTGATGAAAGAGGCAATATATATGTTGTAGAAATGCCAGACTATCCTTACCAACCGGAGGGACCTGAAGGAAAGGGACGCATAAAAATATTGTTGGACCGCGATAACGATGGTCAAATTGATGATGCCGTAATTTTTGCTGATGGAATCAAAGATGCAACCAGTGTCCAACCCTGGAAGGGCGGTGTCCTGGTCACAGCAGCTCCTTACATATATTTCATGAAGGATACCAATGGGGATTATGTGGCTGATGAAAAAGAGGTCGTGTTTTCAGGGTTTTTCCAGGAAAATCAGGAGGCTCAAATTACAAATCTCCGTTTTAATATAGACAATTGGGTATATGCCGCAAACCATGGCCGAAGTGCGGATGTACTCTTTAGTGGAGATAGTACACAGACTCCGTTTAAGATGCAGGGAGCAGATTTTCGATTCAGGTTGGATAAAGGCTTATATGAACCAGAGACTGCTGCTGCACAGTTTGGGCAGGCACTCAACAATTGGGGACATAGATTTTTCACCCAAAACACACTACATATTCAGCAAGCGGTAATCCCCTGGAGATATGTAAATAGACACACTCATTTACCTTCTAAAAAGGCTGTAAAAAACATATCAGATCATGATCTCAAGATGTATCAAATTACAGAAGCACCCTATTGGCGCATAGAGCGATCAAGAAGGAGACAGGAGAAATACGATGAACAAGATTTAGGTCGGATTGAATATGTTGACAACCATTTTACCGGGGCTTCTGGTGGCACACACTACGGTGGCGATCTTTTTCCTGCCGAATTCCAGGGAAACATCTTCACTGGAGAGGTCATGGGAAACCTAGTCCATAGGGATGTCCTTACCCTGCCTTCAGACGAAGTCACTTACGTGGCACGTAGAGGTGAAAAAGAACAGCAGAGTGAATTTCTGGTGTCCAACGATCAATGGTTTCGTCCTGCTCACTTTACAGTAGGTCCTGACGGTGCTCTATATGTTGTAGATATGTATCGCCAACACATCGAAACTCCACTGTCCATCCCGGAAGATCTGAAGGAAGATATGGACTTTATGCGGGGAAGTGACCAGGGACGTATATACCGAATCGTTCCAAAGAATAGTGAAGTCAAATTGGATTTGAATACATTACAGTCAGCTCAGTCCACCGAAAACTACGTGCAGTGGTTAACACATCCCAATCAATGGTACCGATTACATGGTCAGCGGCTATTACTGGAACGACAAGATCAAAAAGTGATCCCGGAGGTTAAAGATATTTTTGAAAGTAATGAAGATGAAAGAGCACGCTTGCATGCCCTGTATGTTTTGGAAGGGATGAATGAATTAACTCCGGATATAATAAAGCGAGCACTCACCGATGTGCATCCCAGAGTGCGAGAGCATGGATTGATGTTGGCAGAATCCTGCACATCTTGCTTTGAAGATATTGTTGTATCTACTGCAGACCCAGATTTAAGAGTTGTGTTTCAAAGTGCATTGAGCTTAGGAAGTATTGAATCGGAGAAAAGCATACCTGCACTAGCAGCCATTCTAAATCGTCACGTGCAAAATGAATGGATGCGCATTGCGATTCTAAGTTCAGAAATAGGATCTTCGGTACCTTTCCTCCGGCATTTGGCGACAATCGACTTTTTTAAAAAGGAAGATGCGTCCAGAACAGGCTGGCTTGAGGATTTTTCGTATGTGACAGGAAACTCCGGGAAAAATGACAGAATCACTTCTGTTCTTAGTGTAATACAGGGACTTTCAAAACCCTTTATTGTCAGTGGCTGCCGGGGATTGTCGCGTGGGCTGAAGGCATCGGAAATTGAAATTAACGACAACATTTTGAACACTATGGATTCACTGGAAGAAATCGACGAGAAAGATGTAGTAGAAAAAATAGAACTACTATTCAATTATTTTTCTTCGGCATCTCCAGACTTATAGGCGTAGTAATTAATTATCGACCTTATAAAATATTTTGACCAAATGCAAAAACGTACCAGCAGACGTATTTTTCTACAAAAATGTAGCTTTCAGTGGTTGGCTATGATTGGAATAGTGGCACAGGGCTGTTCAGACAATAAACGGGAGGAGGTCGATGCTCTTGCTGTAGATCAGTGTGATGATTTATCAAAAGTTTCCGAAGAAGAAATTGTAAAGCGAAAGAATTTTGGATACGAGGTAAAAAGTACGATGCCCGATAAGAAGTGCGGAAACTGCAATTTATATATTCCGGCTAAAGAAGGTCAGTCTTGTGGCGGCTGCATTTTGTTTAAAGGACCTGTCTTCGAAAATGCATATTGCACCTATTGGGCACCTCAGGTGGGATGATTTTTTTTTAAAAGTGCACCATGCTGTTTACCAGGGTCAAAGGCTGCACGTTCTAATTAGATTAATATTCTAGCATCCAATTAAAAAAAACAATGAATCAGCGAATATGAAGATTTATGAAATTTAGATTACTTTTTTTTCTAGTCTTTTTAACGAGCAACCAGTATCATAAATTAGAAGCGCAAGATGTAAGAAATGGTTGGCAGGCCGGAGTTGCGAAAGTTGATATCACTCCGGGCGAAGCGATGTGGATGGCAGGATATGGAGCGCGTGAGAGTGCCTCCACGGGTATCATTCACAAGTTATGGGCGAAAGCGTTGGTCGTCCAGGATGCACAGGGAAACCAGGGTGTACTGATCACCATGGATCTACTGGGCATACCACAAGCCCTGTCTACAGATATTCGGTCAGGCTTACAAGAAAAACTGGGATTTGAGAAGTCTCAAATTATTCTGAACTCATCACATACCCATTCCGGGCCAGTGCTTTCAAATGCACTGTTTGACATCTATCCACTTACCCCCAAAGAGATCAGAAAAATTGATCGTTACTCCAAAAAGCTGATAAATCAGATCATTGAAGTGGTACAATCAGCTCATGCACAATTAGAACCTGTACAAATTTTTAGCGGTAATGGGGTGACCCGATTTCAGGTAAACAGACGAAACAATACCGAGTCAACTCTACAGAAACAAACTTCTCTGGCAGGTCCCAACGATCATGCGGTCCCTGTACTGAAGGTAAGTAGACCAGACGGATCGATGATGGCTATCGCTTTTGGATATGCGTGCCATCCCACGGTACTTGACACTACTTTAGTGTCAGGAGATTATCCCGGCTTTGCCCAGGTTGCACTGGAGGAAACACACGAAGGCACAATGGCACTGTTTTTCCAGGGTGCCGGAGCGGACCAGAATCCACTACCTCGCAGGACGATCCCATTGGCGAGGCAATATGGTCGCACATTGGCAGCAGCAGTGGACAGAGTGCTGGAAGAGGATATGCAAGAATTGGATCCCTTGTTACATTCAGCATATCGAGAGATCCCCCTGGACCTAAATATTCCGCCATCCGTTCATGCGTTGGAGGAACTTTGTGAATCAACCAGTGCATATCAAGCTCGATGGGCCAGACGATTGCTGAAGGAGACTAAATCAGGAGCTACTTTTCCGACAAGCTACCCCTTCCCACTTCAGGTCTGGAAGATGGGCAAACAGGCGATTTTCACCCTGGGAGGTGAAACAGTTGTGGGGTATGCAATCCGCCTAAAGGAAATCTTTGGATACGATAGCTTTATCATGGGATACACCAATGATGTCATGAGCTATATTCCTACTGCAAAAATCCTTCGCGAAGGAGGTTATGAGGGAGCCTCCTCCCAGATTGTATATGGACTTCATGGCACCTGGACATATGACATAGAATCAAAGATTTTGGAGAATATGGTAGAGTTGGCAAAAGAAGTAAACATAACTACAGGTGAAAATCATTTGATAGCCAGGTGAGTGAAACCTTTACTTTACAAAACTGGAGATTCAGTAAAACTCCCTTACTATTGATTCTTTCATATTACCTAGAGCACTATGCAGTTGCACTATATAAGTCGGATACAATGTTTACTATTGATGTAATTTAAGTGTTTACACAAAAGGCCTTCCAGAGTCTAATCAAGGTCTTTCATGTCACAGAAATGATCACGAATTAATTACATATATAAGAATATAATATATGTAAATATTCATTAATTAAGGTAGTGGAATTCAAGGGTAAGCAAGCATAACATTGTACCTTAGAGTCAGGTTGTTTAACAACCCAACCAAACTCAAAGTAACCAATGAACCAACCTGTCCGGGGAGAGCTCTTACTGTCTTTACGTCGTTCCTTTTTTCGAAGAGGCATTCAGGGCTATCAGTTCCCCCCTATAATTTCCAAATACAGATTTCTTCACAAAAGTATAATTGATATGAAAAAGTATCAGTCGATGTGGCATCGAAGTATGTTGTCATGTCTCATGCTGTTCGGTATTTTCCTAATGCCATCACTAGTGAGTGCTCAATCCAATAACACCATGCCGCGTGATTCGGTCATGGAAGAGGTGCAGGGTTTGTCTAAGGCACATATTGATTTTATTCATAGTGCCTATGATCGCCTTTCCAATGAGCAGATCAACAAATTTCTTGATATGGCTCAACAGGTGAGATTGCAAAACCAATATGGTGAGGCTATCAGTCAACTGAAATTGGTGGCAACTACGGAGGAAGTAGAAAATCTATATGCCGCCCTCAGTGAGGACAGCATCCTTGCTCTTTTGAATAAGTATGCAATCAAAATCGATTAATGTATCCATTTCATGGATTCGTAATAAAAAATGAAACGAATGAAGACACTTAGACTCTTTTTTCTTCTACTAATATCCTACTCATCTCTGACCTTGTCCGCTCAAGAACTGATAGTCAATCCAACAGGTATCAACTTTGTTGACATCTCCGGATCGGGTACTTTATTGGGAAGTGGTGATGATGTAGGATTTCCCATTGATTTAAATGCCGCAGGTTTCGGAAGTTTTACCTTTCCTGGTGGCACTACAACCAATATGATCGCTGCCACAACAAATGGATATGTGTCTGCCGATCCAACAGACAATGGTCCTGATTTATCAAATGATTGTCCACTACCTGTCGTTCCAAGTACAGGACCAAACACCGAAAGACTTTATTTCTTACACGATGATCTTGTGGTCACAGGATCAGTCAGCTATCAATACTTTGCACCAGGGTCATCCGGCCACCCTGGACATCCAGGCTTAGGAACTTCAGTATCAACGATCGTGATTATGTTTGCTGATGTCCGGCATTTTGGAGGAACCAATCTCTGGGATATGGAAGTTATCCTTTATCCAGATGGAAATTTTGCTTATCTGTATTCAGGGGCTGTTGAGGAAGATGGCTCTGGTGCTACGATAGGGTTTCAGGTTTCGGGAGCTGGTCCAGCCTTGGAGTTTACACCTTGTGATGCCTTGGTCGGTGGATTAGGTACCACGATCACCGCGTACTATTACGGTGATGTTGTTCTGATCCCAACCACTTTACCCAATTGCCGCACCTCACTTAACGCCGCAGTGGACCGAAATGGTTTGGCCATCATTAGAGGATCAGAACTTGTTCCGGATACATCTGCTTTTGCGTTAACAGTGGATGTTACGAATCAATATGGTGGACCGATCACGTCTGCTTTCCTGGGAAATCCCTCCGAAATCTTAACCATAGATGCTTGCGCTTACATCCACCAGACGCTTAAACTTCGATCCTCAAACGCACTGGGAGGTGCTTGCTGGACCGAGCTAACCTTTAAGCAGAGTAATGGGCCACTCTTTGGACCCGGTCGGGTCAAGGAGGTGTATTGTTTTGACGACCTGGTTTTTGGTGGTGATATTGATGATACTGCTCCAGTGGCAGTTGTACCTTGTGCCGAAACCATCGAAGGTACCTTTGTGGCCGATTGGGTTACTCCGTACGACTGTGATGTTGCAGGTAATGATACCGCTAAGATAATCTATCGTGAATACGAAGCTTTTGATAAGCAAGATCGCAGAGCGAGCGTATTTGACACTATAATTGTACACAGGTTGCCACTTCTGTCCACCTCCAATGTCTACTGCCCACAAAAAGATACCATCTATTGTGGTGATACTACAGGACTGTCTCCCTATCTGTACGTAGCCAACTTGGAAGGATCCGGAGGATTTGATGTTCCCTTTGTGGATGTAACTTCGGATGAAAATGGACTACACTTCTATCCGGCAGAGTTTGATACCAAGTGTGGCCTCAATGTCCATGTTGACTACCTGAAATTTGATGACATCTGTTCACCACAGTACAAAGTCACTGTAGAAATTAAGCAAGACTGTCCAGGTTCTCCAGGACCGGCTGGATGTGCAGGAAGTGGTTCTGCTACCACACGATTTTTTGGGATAGATGCACAAACTAACTTTTTTATTAAGGAGGACCTACTTACAGGTGCAAACAGGGTCTCAGTTCCACTGGCTACCGGCACTTTACAGATTGCCGGAGATTTCGTTGGGGACCAACTGTACATCACTGATGAGCCAAATGTACTGCAGACAATGGATACTACCACTGCAGTACTTACACCAGTTGGTACAATGACACAAGTAAGTGCTGTTGGGCATTTCGTTAGCGGATTAGCATACAATGAGATAGATGGAAAGCTATATGCAACCTCTCATGATTTTGCCGCTACAAATTCAAGATTATGGGAAATAGACATCAATACAGGAGCTGCAACTTTCATAGGAAATATGAATAGTACATATGTTGTATGGTTGGTGATAGATAATGCAGGCAATGCCTATGCTATGGATATAAATAGTGATGCACTTTACAGCGTGGATTTGAATACTGGAGCTTCTAGCATGATCGGTGGAATTGGAATTGATGTGTCTTTTTGCCAGGGCGCAGACTTCGACCCGGCCACTAATACACTGTATGCTGCTATCTACGTCGGAGGAACCTTCACAACGCAATTTGCCACGATTGACGTCACAACAGGATTGGCTTCGGTATATCGATCTATTCCGGGTGAATTCTGTCCTGTTGCAATTCCACCCAGCTGCTCTCCGCTTGATGCATCTGGTCTGGAAACCACTAGTGAGAACTACTGGACCTGTACCTACTGGGTTGTGGAGTTGGACACAGCTGCCCCTGTAGC
>JAUILM010000964.1 GCA_030432855.1 Bacteroidia bacterium | reverse complement strand
GCGAGATCACCTACCAGGGCAAGAAGTACAGAACACCTTCTGCCAGTGCTTACTCCGGCCTGTTGGTAGATCTCAATAGAGTGACAAAAATTTCAAGATCCCGACATAGAGCATCCGGACGTCGAATCTAGCTGCTGAAAGCTGAGGACGGCGTAAATCTTTTAAAAAGAAGTTGAAGTAAAATTACCAGCAGCGAGCTGTGATATTCTAAAGCTTTCGCTAGGGATTTATACCACCGAGCAATGGAACAAATTTGAAATTTTCGAAGGTCTCAGTCTTGAACTCATCCTCTGAGAGTCGAGTGATTCGCAACATTTTTTGATGGTCTTGAGGACCTACTGGTATCACAAGTTTCCCTCCAATGGATAGTTGTTCCGTAAGCGCCTCAGGTACTGATCGGGCTCCGGCCGTCACTAGAATTCTATCAAAAGGAGCAAATCGAGGTAATCCTTTCATACCATCTTTCAGATATACTCTGATCCTGCCATAGCCTAATTTTTTCAATAGCTTTTCAGTCCTTTCAAATAATTTTGCCTGCCGCTCGATGGAATATACCTTAGCACCCATTTCAGATAAAACCGTAGCCTGGTATCCCGATCCGGTACCTATTTCAAGGACTTTGTGACCAGGTGAAATATCCAATAACAAGGTTTGATACGCTACAGTGTAAGGTTGAGATATGGTCTGATCGCTTCCAATAGGAAATGCAACATCCTTGTATGCCCACTCTGCAAATGCATGATCCAGGAATCGATGACGAGGTATTTTTCCAATGGCTTCCAGAATTCGTTCATCAGTGATACCACGATTTCGCAGCAACTGCACCAGTTTCTTTCGCAAGCCTTTATACCGATAATCTTCAGTGTCCAAATTTGAATTTTTATCTCATTTCTCCTTCACAGAGATCTCATGAGCTTTACTGGCAGGAGGTTTCCTACTTTGGTAAATATAGAATTAATTGTTAATACAAATTATGCTCAATGAGCACCGAAATAAATGTCAATTTTCAAACTTTGCCTGGATACCTTTGGTGGATACTTCTTGATTTCTTACCATTAGCACCTAGATTTTTAAAAAATATTGACAATTACAAGTATGAATCGAGCAATCAAATTTGGTACAGATGGCTGGAGAGCCATTATTGCAAAGGAATATACCGTGGAGGGTGTCTTGCGGGTCACGGAGGGAGTGGCTTCATGGCTCAAAGCAAATAATTTGGATCGAGTGGTCATTGGATACGATTGCCGGTTTGGGGGATTGATGTTTGCTACTGCTACGGCTACAGTGCTATGTAAATCAGGGATCGAGGTATTCCTGGATAAAAACTTTGTAAGCACACCCATGGTTTCTCTTGGCGTTTTGAAACATCAGGCAGGTCTCGGCATTGTCATTACAGCAAGTCATAATCCACCTTCTTACAACGGATATAAATTGAAGGCTAAATATGGTGGGCCATCAGTTCCCAAAGAGATTGCTGAGGTGGAAGCATTAATTCCAGATCAGACTTCTTTTGAATTGGCATCACTTACAGAGCTCGAACAAACTGGGAAACTAACCTACGTGAATCTAGAGGATATGTATGTGGCGCATGTACGGTCTTACTTTGACCTACCCCTGATATCTAAAATCCAGGAAAATATGGCATACGATGCTATGTACGGCGCTGGTCAAAATGTGATCAAACGATTGTTTCCCAAGGCAAAATTGCTTCATTGTTCCCATAACCCTTCCTTCATGGGTACCCCGCCTGAACCGATCGACAGAAACTTACGGGAACTTTCAGAATTCATTGCATC
>JAUILM010000963.1 GCA_030432855.1 Bacteroidia bacterium | reverse complement strand
CGAAACTCCCGGATGGACATACCTACATATCGCTTGAATGTCTTGGATAAATGACTGACATCGGTAAAACTCAATTCATCGGCGATCTCCGTGAGTGTATAGTCTGAATTTAATAGTCGAATTTCTACCAACTTCAATTTTGACCGGATGATATATTCTCGCAACGACATCTTCACCTTCTTTCTGAAAAATTCACTCAAATAGGTAGGTGACAATAAAAACGTTTTTGCCAGCTGATCTACTTTCAATAAATGAGGTTCACTGATATTTTCGTTGATGTATGTAAGCAGGCGGGTGACCCGATCATCCTGCTCAGCAGAAGTGGCTACTTCATACACTGATCCTTGCTTGATATTCCGCAACAATATTTCCAGAATACTGGTCATCAGACTCTTTATTAATGAAACAGAATTGGACTGGTAGTTTTGATTTTCTTTTAAAATGAGATCAATCAAGGTATAGAAATGCTGGCGATCCAATGCGCTCTGAATAATATCTCCTGGTAATTGATTGTAATTAGATAGTATATAGGCTGCTTCTCTAAACCATTCTGACTGACTGGCTGCATCGTGTCCAAATCCGGTAAAGAATGTGGAAGTAAATTTGAGAAACACAAATTTAGAGGGCTCCTCAATCTCAAATGAGTGACACTTTAGTGGAGGCAAGAGAAAAATACTTCCCTTTTCGTAAGGATACAGGTTGTAATTAATGCATTGCTGGCCTTTTCCCTCCCGGATCAGGACCAGCTCGAAGAAATTATTCTTTACGGGCCGGTGCTGCCACTCGCTGAGCTCCAACTCTTGTATTTCAAAAGGTTTTATCGCCTGAAGTACTCTCATTTCACAGCATTTAGGCTATAAAACTAAGTAAAATCAGCACGAATCACCACTTAGACCACTCAGGAACCTCTAAAAATACCAGATCTACCTTTCTACTTACCAAAGCGAATAGGTAATGGCATCCGATCTTTGCTTTCATCGTTATCAAATCATACACAACGAGACAAATGAAAACTTTTGAACCCATCAACAAGGCTTACAATGAGGTCTTCAAACCCGAGGCGCTCAGTATTGGTCTGGTCGTCCCCATCGAACAGTATGGGCAGCGTACCGTGCCAACTATGCAGCATCACCTCGCACGTGTGCAACTGATAGAGGATCTGGGCTACAAGGCCTTGTGGATACGAGATGTACCTTTTCATGTCCCTTCTTTCGGAGATGCCGGGCAAACCTTCGATCCATTCACCTATTTAGGGTACCTGGCAGCACAGACCCACAAGATCGCCCTGGGTGTGGCCAGTATTGCCCTGCCCCTGCACCATCCGGTCCATGTTGCCAAATCAGCTGCCACGGTAGACCAGCTCTCCGGAGGCCGATTGATTTTGGGTGTCGCATCCGGTGACAGGCCACAGGAATATCCCTCCATGAATATCGAATTTGAAGCCCGGGGTGACCGGTTTCGCGAGGCTTTCCACTATATTCGGAAAGCACAGGAAAGCTTTCCTGTCATAGAGTCAGACCAGTTCGGATCTTTTTCCGGTGGTATGGATATCCTGCCCAAGCCTTTCGGCTCTAAAATACCCATGCTTATGACTGGCTTTAGCCGCCAGGATCTGGAATGGAACGCCGAGCATACGGATGGTTGGATGTATTATCCACGAGTGCCCATGCAACAAGCCTATACGATTGCCAAATGGCGTCGCCTGGTAGCCGAAAAGTCGACCTATGATAAACCCTTCATGCAGCCTTTGTATGTCATCCTTGAAGACAATGACGACTTCAAGCCCATACCTATAC